>LMZS01000014.1 GCA_001567085.1 Chloroflexi bacterium OLB15 | reverse complement strand
GCGTTGAAGCCGAGATTATTGCCGCGCTTGATCGTGTCTGCGCCAACGTTGCTGGTCATGACGATGATCGAATTGCGGAAGTCTACGCGGCGGCCACGCGCATCGGTGAGCGTACCTTCTTCCATGATTTGCAACAGCATGTTGAAGGCTTCAGGGTGCGCCTTCTCGATTTCGTCGAATACGACAATCGAATACGGGCGGCGGCGGATGGCTTCGGTCAATTGACCAGCATCTTCATAGCCAACGTAGCCGGGAGGCGCGCCAACCAGACGCGCCACTGAATGACGCTCCATGAATTCACTCATGTCTAGCTGAATGAGCGCGTCTTCACTGCCGAACAGGAATTCGGCCAGCGATTTGGTGAGTTCCGTTTTACCAACACCCGTTGGGCCGAGGAACATGAACGAGCCAATTGGGCGGCGCGGGTCTTTCATGCCAGCGCGGGCGCGGCGAACGGCGCGGCTGATGGCGACAATCGCCTCATCCTGGCCGACGATGCGCTTGTGCAGCGCGCCTTCCATCTGCATCAGGCGTTCGCTTTCCTCACCCGCGATCCGCATGGTGGGGATGCCCGTCCACATGCCGACTACTTCGGCGATGTCATCTGAGAGCAGGCGCGGCTGGTTGGTATCGGTATTCCAGTTGCCCTTGAGCGACGAGAGCGTGCCTTCGACGGTTTCACGCTGGCGCTTCAGGCGGTCTACTTCATCCCCGCCGTTGCCATCCTCTTCGAGGACGCGCAGATCATCTTCGATCTGGCGCAGTTCCTGCTCGGCACGGCGCACCAGGACTGCTTCAGGGCTTTTATACATACGCAGGCGGGCGGCGGCTTCGTCAATCAGGTCAATCGCCTTGTCTGGCAAGAAGCGATCTGGCACGTAACGGGCGCTGAGATTGGCGGCGGCTTCGATGGCGTCGTCGGTGATTTCAACGTTGTGATGATCCTGATACGGCACCTTGATGCCTTGCAGGATTTCGATGGTTTCTTCGATGGTCGGTTCAGAGACGAGAATCGGCTGGAAACGGCGTTCCAGCGCGGCATCGCTTTCGATGTGCTTGCGATACTCATCTAACGTGGTTGCGCCGATACACTGAAGCTCGCCACGAGAGAGGGCGGGCTTGAGAATATTAGCGGCGTCTACGCTGCTGCCAGCCGAACCAGCGCCGACCAGCATATGCACTTCGTCAATGAAGAGGATGCTATCTGAAGATTTTAGTTCTTCGATCACGCGCTTAAGGCGTTCTTCAAACTGACCGCGATACATGGTGCCAGCGACCAGCGAACCGACATCCAATTGAAGCACGCGCTTATTCATCAAGGGTTTCGGCACTTCGCCGTTGATGATGCGCTGAGCGAGGCCTTCGACGATGGCGGTCTTGCCGACGCCCGGTTCGCCAATCAAGGCGGGGTTGTTCTTGCGGCGGCGGCTGAGCACCTGAATCACGCGCTCGATTTCGGTTTCGCGGCCAACGACAGGATCGAGCTTGCCTTCCTGCGCTAAGGCGGTGAGGTCGGTTGCAAGCTGATCAACTAACGGCGTCTTACCGGCTTCGCCGCTGGATTTACGCGGTGAGCGCGGACGCGGTTCTTCAGTTTGGGATGGTTCTTTGGATTGCACCGGGCTTTCCTGTAAGACGCGCCGGGTTTGGCGGCGGACTTCTTCAGGGCTGATGCCGGTACGCTTGAGGATGTCAATGGCGACGCCCTCATTCAACCGCACCAGACCCAGCAAAAGATGCTCGGTGCCGATATAGTGATGCCCCATGCGGCGGGCTTCGTCTACCGCAAGTTCAAGTACGCGCTTAGTGCCGGGCGAAAGCTCTGGTTGGGTGGTGGTGCTGCGGGTAGTAGCGCGAGTCATGCGTTCGACTAATTCTTCCACGCGCCGTTGATCCAACCCGAGTTCCCGTAGTACACGGCCTGCGACGCCGCCTTCTTCACGAATCAGGCCGAGCAGCAGATGCTCTGTCCCGATGTAATTGTGCTGAAGACGCTCCGCTTCTTCCTGCGCGAGGCTTAGAACCCGGCGCGCTCGCTGGGTAAAGCGTTCCATCTTATTCGCCACTCTGGCTTCCCTCCGCCGGTTCGATCACGGATCGAATCAAATGCCGGCTAAAGAACTCTGGATGACAATTTCCGTGGTGGGCAGATTCATCCCACCTTTACAATTATAGCATACCGCTAACCCACAGAAAGTGCAGTCGTATAAATCTTTCATAAATATTGGGTGATTGTTTGGAAGTGGTATGTGGTGCATATCTTACACCTGGCAGAGAAGTAGAGATACTGGCTAAATGGGTAGGGGGAAGCCTTCACCGCTGCCTAACAGGGCGCGCGGTTCAAAAGGCGATGCGCCGCGTAGTTTTGGGCAGGCTGGCGGTGGAGAAGCGGCGCGTATTTGTACTATGTAGCGTAAAAGCGGGCGGGTTATACTTAACCTGTTTGGTTAAAACATTGTGACAGCCTTTGAAAACAACGCGTAATCTCATCCTGATCTGTTTGCTGGTGCTGGGCGTGCGGCTGGCGCTGGGCGCGGCCTTTGTGCGCTACCCTGCTATCGCCGATTCTAATCATTACTACAACATGGGCGTGCGGCTGGTGGAAGGTCAGGGCTTCACGATTGACTACATCTGGCAGTACAACCGCCCGCCGGAAGCGGTAGTTCATCCTGAAGATCACTGGATGCCGCTGGCGGCAGTGTTGGCCGCTATTCCGATGGGCGCGCTGGGTATTTCTACGGGTGCTTCGCTGGTTTTATTTGTGCTGATCGGTAGTTTGCTGCCGCTGATAGCCTACTGGGGCGCGCGGCAGTTGAAACTTCAGGAAAGCAGCGCTTATTATGCGGCGCTGGCGGCGGCGTTGATGCCGGAACTGGTGCTGAACTCGCTGAGAACTGATACGACGGTGCCGACGGCGCTGTTTGTGTGTTTAAGCCTATTGCTGTTGAACGAAGGGCTGTGGCGCGGCGGTTGGTGGCGCTTTGCGGTCAGTGGGGCGATGGTAGGGCTGGCCTATCTGACGCGAAACGATGGCCTGCTGCTGATCCCGATGCTGGCGGCGGTGCTGATCGCTTATGTGCTTGTGCGGCGGGGACGGGCGAAGGTGCCGCTTCACTGGCGCGGGGTGGTGGTGTGGGCTGCGGCGATGCTGCTGGTGATGACCCCGTGGCTGATTCGCAACTGGCAGGAATTTGGCGCGTTCGGCTCGGCGGAAACCGACGATATGTTTTTCTTCACCGATCATAACGATCATTATGCCTATGGGCGGCATTTTACGCTGGACACGATGCTAGCGGCACAAACGCCAGCGCAGATCATCGGCAAGCGGCTGTTTGAGATGGCGGCGGGGATCAAGGTGATGATCACCGGACTGGGCGAAGTGCTGGCTATCGGGCTAGCCGGCGGCGTCGCTTACCTGTGGGTGAAACGGCGTGAACACCCAGAGCGTATGCTGGCGGCGCTGCCAGTGATCGTACTGCTGGTTGGCGCGTTTGTGGCTTACACCGTGTTCATTCCTTATAAAGCGCAAGCGGGCAGTTTCAAGAAAGCCTTTTTGATGACTGCGCCGCTGCTGATACCTGTGGCGGCGCTGGCGATTGAACGGGCGATCCCGTATTTGCGCTGGCGCTACGGGGTGATGGGGTTATCGCTGGTTATATTGGCGGCCTTTGCCTTTGATCTGGTGCGGCTGGATAACGCAGGGGCGGCGGCATACTATCCCCGAATACAGGCGGCGGCTGAACAGGCGGAAACCATGCCGGACACCAACGGCGATGGTCAGATAATCCTGATGACGCAAGACCCGTATGCTTTGAGTTACGCGGGCATCTCTTCGCTGATGTTCCCGTTTGAAAATTTGGATACGACCTACGAAATTGCGCGGCGCTACGGCGTAGATTACCTGCTGATGCCTTCAGCGCGGCCGGGCATTGATGTGCTGCTGAACGGCGAAACCGATCCGCGCTTTAACCTTGTGGGAAGCGTGGCGGGAACGGAATACACATTTTGGCGGGTGGAACCGGAATAATGCGCGGCAGTAAAGCCTTATGGGCGATTTTGATCCTTGCCTTCGTGTTACGGGCAGCGGTTGGGCTGTCGCTGGATGCGGCGCAACCGTATGTTGAAATTGGCGGTGACAGCGCATGGTATCTGGCGAACGGCTATTCGCTGGTCACGGGGGAGCAACCCGCCAGCGGCATTTTGACCAAGCCGGAAACGCTGGAACAACCGCCGATTTACTTCCTGTTTATCGGCATTCCGCAGGCGTTATTCTCGCCTGAAACGGCGATCATCGTCATTCGCTTGCTGCAAGCGCTGGTATCTACTGCTGTTGTGTATTTCGCCTACCGTATGGCTTTTTTAATCGGCGGGCGAGGGGCGGGGCTGACCGCTGCGGCGATCACGGCGATTGCGCCAGCGCTGGTGCTGGAAGCGGCGCAGATCAAAACTGAAACCCTGTATATCTTCTTTCTGACAGGCGGCATCTGGGCGCTGGTGGAGGGCATTTCGCGTTCAAAACGCGGCACAGGCGAAACGGCGGCATGGGGGAAGTATGCCGTGTGGTGGGGAGTGGCAGGCGACTTTTTTGCGCTGGCGGCGTTGACCAGAGCCGTATTTGTGGCGTTTCCCCTGCTGGCGGCGCTGATCCTGATCCTTATCTTTGGCTGGCGGATGGGCTGGCGTAAAGCGCTGTTCGTGGGAATGGCATATCTTTCGATCATGCTGGTGTGGACGGCATACAATTTAGCGGCCAATCAGCGGTTAATCTTTGGCGGTTATGGCCTCATGTCGTTTGTGTATCACGGGGCGGCGGGCTGGGATGGAAACACGGAAGCTGATGAACAGCTTGGTATTACAGGGGCAGAAGGCGAAAACGCCAGCGCGATCATCGCGAATGCCGCACAAGATGCGATTTTGAGCGATATTCCGGCCTATTTGAGGCATCGTGTCAGCGAGCTTACAGGCGCGATTTTACAACCCCACGCGACGGAATATTTTGGCGGCGAAAGCCTGAAAAATTTGCTGGCACAATGGCTGCAAGCGGATCGCTCTGCAAGCGGGCTGGCAGCGCTGTTGAGCGCAGATGCTTTCTGGCCGAAACTGGCGCTGTATGTGTTCCACTTTGGCGCATTTTTGTTTGGGGCGATCGGGCTGCTTACGGCGCGGCAGCAGTGGCGGTTGTGGCTGCCGCTGGTGGCGTTTATTGCCTATACGCTGGCTGTGCATTTTGTGCTGTACGCGCTGCCACGCTACCTGTTTCCGATGCTGCCGCTGTGGTGGGCGCTGGCTGGCGTCGGGTTGGCGGCGTGCTGGAAAGCCCTCACCCGCGCACGATTTCCCCGTGAGGAAAATATTTCCACGTTGTGAAACGCGCTTCCTTTTTGAACCGCGAGAACGCCAAAATCTGAAGAAAATTTACATCTGCGGAATGTTTTTTACAGAATACGATTATTTCGGTAACACCTTTCGCCTAGAACTGAAAGCAGTGAAAGTATGGCGCTGCTTTTAGCGTCAAGGACAGGGAGAAGAAGGTCATGAAGCGGGGAATGATTGCAGTTCTGGCGGCGATTATTTTGGGGGCGATGGTTGTGCCATTTGCCGTGAGCGCGCAGGATACGGAGGGGGTACGGTCGCTTACAATAACGGAAGAACGCATCAACGACAGTTTTATCGTCACTAATCCGCCAGCGAGGAACGTATCCAATATCAGCGTTGATTTGCAGGCCGGGCAGGTGATCCTGAATTTTGACTGGACTAGCCGCCGCCCGCGTGGGCAGGGCGCAACGACGGTGAGCATTTCCAGCGTGTGGACTCCATCCATCGAGAATGGGCGGCTGTTCTGGGTGTTGCAAAGCGCGACGCTCAACGGCGAACAGGCATCGGCTGATCTGCTGCGCCAGATCAACATGCAGGTTTCAAACGCATGGCGCAACTATATTCGCCGGCAGATGGGCGCGGGGCATGTCACCAATGTGACGATTACCGAGAATGACATCACGATTAGCTGGACGCCGCCTATGATTTAGCGGCGCTTTCAGCCCTCACACGTTACGCCTGACATCCCCTTTTCATGATCTGGAAAGGGGATTTTTTTGCTGCGCTTCTGCGAGCATCCCCTTTAGCGAAATGCCGTCGTCATGTGAGGTGGCTAAAAACGCTTGCAGCTTTAGTAAGTCTGAACAGGCGGCGCTATGATTGGGGCAACTATGGCCGCTGTTGAAGGAATAACTATGGATATTGCCAGAGTGCTGGCGCTTTATGACCAGCAGGAACGCCGCGAGATGCGCTATCCGGATGCCGTGCGTGAAGTGGTTCCGCCAGTGATGCGGCATATCAACGTACCAGGCCGGCGCAGTTTCATAATCTATTCCACGCTGGATGAAAGTAATGCGGATGAGACGATAGCTAGAGAGGCCGCGTTTTTGCTGAACTGGGGCGCGATCTGGAATGGAAAGCCTACGCGCACGATAAACCCGCCGATCTGGAACAGCGACTGCTGGCGCATGGGTTTGAAGCGGAAGACCCGGAAACACTGTTGATCTGCGATCTCGGTGATTTGCCGCCGGCATTACAGGCGCCGGTACAGGCAGATATTCGGGCTGTGCCGCATGAAGGCGATCTAAGCCAATGGATCAGCGACATTTTAACGATTGAAGAGCATGTATGGGAAACCGACATGAAATGGCTGGGAGAGCGTTTGGAGCACCAACTACGGACGTTTCCCAATTTCATCAGCATTTTCGTGGCTTATGTTGAGGGTAAACCGGCCAGCGTAGCATGGATTAACTATCCTGAACACTCACAATTTGCCAGCTTATACGGCGGCTCTACCCTGAAAACATATCGCGGGCGGGGTTTATATACACAACTTGTTGCTATTAGGGCGCAGGAAGCCATCACGCGGGGATACCATTATTTAACGATAGATGCCAGCGAAATGAGCCGCCCTATTGTTGAAAAAAACGGTTTTGTAATAGTCTCTACCGCAACATCCTATGTAAAATTTGTCACTAAGCCAGCAAATGCTTGATTCTGCTATGGTAAGCGTGTTCTAATCAGGATATGTAAGAGAGTTTCTTAAGATTATGACATGCTAAAAAGAGGGCAGAAATCATGATAGTACGTATGACAATTGAACTGGAAGGGGAAAACGATACCCGGCAGTTAGAAGCCTTATTGCGCGGGTTGGTGAATGCTATTTCGGTTGAAAGCGCTGCGGCAAAGCCTGTGGCTGTGAGCGAAGCGGCGGCACCGGGTAAGCCGCGCCAGAAACGCGCGCGCGGGAAGAATCGGGCAAAACGGGGTGAGGGCGTGATCTCGATGGTTAAGGCGCTGCAAAGCGAGGGCTATTTCGCTGAAAGGCATACCGCTTCAGAAGTGCGCGATGAGTTGAATTCGCGCGGCATTCGATTGATAACCGGCAGATTTACGCAACCTTAAAATACCTTTCTGACCGAAGCGTGTTAAGCCGTGAAGATATAAATGGCACCTTTGCCTACTATGTATCCTAATAAGCCGTCATAGACATATTCAACCTGCTTTCGACTGGTTGCAATCAGATAAACGCACGAACGCCACCGGCACAATTGAGCGCCGGTGGTTTGTTTTGTGCCGTGTGGGTTAGTAAGAATGAGGTGGTATAAACACGTCTTTCAGCTATAGAGGCCTTGATAGATACAACGACAGGATGAAATAACCCATGATTACCGAGCAGCACATTCCTGAAGCTTATCGTGATTTGCTGGATCGCCCGGTTGTGGTGAGTTTGGCGACCATCAACCCTGATGGGCAGCCGCAGGTTACGCCGGTATGGTGCGACTATGATGGCGAATATGTGCGTGTGAACAGCTCTGGCGGGCGGCGTAAGGTGAAGAATATGAAAACACGCCCGCAGGTGACGGTGCTGGCTATTGACCCTAAGGATCACTACCGCTGGATGGAAGTGCAAGGGGTTGTTGAGGAAGTGATTGAGAATCAGGATGAAGCGGTTGCGCACATCAATAAGCTGAGCAACGAGTATGATGGCCGGCCAGATTTCTTCAGCAACAAACCCGGCCAGCGCGGAGAGCAGCGTATCATCTTCAAGATACGGACTACGCGGGTGGTGGCGAACGGGTAGCAAGAATATTCATATCCCTGCTCAATGCGGCACCCTATAAATCGGCGGCTGTGATATTGAAGCGCGCATGATCGCCCTACTGGAATGGGGATAAGCGTGCTGCTCAGTCATCAGGCGAGTTATGCCGAGAATATTTGCCTATAATGTGACGCGCAAAACTAAATGTTACAATTCGGGGCTATGCGACGAACGACACCTCTCTGGTTTCTGATCCCCCTGGTGATTGTGCTGGCTTCCGCCTGCGCAAGCCAGCAGTCAACCCCGCCACCGGTCACCGCTGGCGTGATTTTCCCGACGATGACGGCAGGGCGGCTGATTCAAGGGCCGCTGCCGCCCGCCGCGCCACCCCCCGCAGATGGACAGCTTTCTAACCCGGCGACAGCGATTGCGCTGGCCAATGTGCCTACGGCGACGCCAAATTTCGCGGCCTGCCCCGCGCCGAATGCGTCAGCTTCGCTGGAAGGCGCAGTACAAGGAGGCGCCCCGCGCACACCGTCGGCGGTATCAGATGCTATCGGGCGCTACTTGAGCGATGGCGGGAATGTTGGTGAGATTGAACGGGTGCTGCGCGATAGTTGGGCGATGCTGGGGGAAGGCTTCGTGCGCGGCGATCTCGATCTGACAGGTGAGGGCATCCCTGAAGTAGTAGTGTCTTTTAACGCGCCAGAAATAGGCGGCACACTCTTGATTTACGTGTGCGCAGATGGGCGCTATACCGAGCGATACCAGTCAACCATGAGCGCCGAAACCTCTGGCACGCCGCCGCAGATTTTGAGCGCCGCAGATTTGAACTTTAACCAGCGCCCCGATCTGCTTTTCGCCAGCCAGATTTGTGATGAAGACGGTGACAACTGCCAGCAGTTTACGCAGCTAACCTCATGGGACGCGGGACGTGGGCGCTTTATCAACTTGCTGGGCGGCGGCGTGACCAGTGATGAATCGCCTACGCCGCTGGATGTAGATGGCGACCGGATTAGCGAACTGGTGGTGCGCCTAACCAATGATGGCGATTCTACGACCGGGCCGCTGCGCACCGGTCAGATCGTTTATGACTGGGACGGGGCAAGCTACGTTCGCAGCTATACCCAATACGATCCGCCGCGCTTCCGGATTCAGATGGTGCATGATGCGGATCAGGCTTTTCAGCAGGGGCGAACGCGCGACGCAATTGCGCTTTACGATCTGGCAATCAACAGCCCCACGCTGGAAAACTGGCTGAATGATGACGTGATCGTTTTACCGGCGTATGCGCGCTATCGAATGCTGCTGGCGTATGCCGATATGGAAGCGCCGGAACTTGTGGATGTTCACGCGCAGATTTTGCAGTTGTATCCCGATCTGGCGACAGCGCCCGTTTACGCGGAACTGGCGATCCGCTTCTGGGATGCGCTGCAAACCAGCAATAACCTGCACAGCGCGTGCGTCGCCGTCTTAGAAACGCTGTCGCTGCGGCCAGAGGGTATCGGCCTGATGAACCGCTATGGCAGTTCCAGCGAACCTTATACGGCCGCCACCATCTGCCCCTACTGAAATTGTGTTACAATCACGGGAACTTGTTTATTTGTTAAACTGATGCCCTAAACCCTGCCCCTCTCCCTCAGGGAGAGGGGATTTCATATGTAGATGAACTCGCGATAGCGGCGCGCTATCGAACAGGGTGAAATATCTCCGGCATTGGTGAATAACATAACCGGATTCTCTGAGGTCAAAGCATGTCTGAGTTACTGACGTTTTTTTCAAAGTCGCCGTGAAGATATGGTCGAGCTGCTTAAGACGCTGGTGAGCTACGAAACGCCAACCCGCGATAAAGCGGCTGTAGACAAGATGGGCGCGTTCATGGAAGCCAAATTTCATGAACTGGGCGCTTCATCGGTCACGCGGATTCCGCAAACTGAAGTGGGCGATTTGCTGCTGGCGAAATGGAATGAAGATGCGCCGGGAAAGCCGATTGTTTTTCTGATTCACATTGATACGGTGTGGCCGCTGGGCACGCTGGCTGAACGCCCGACGTATATTGACGATCAGGATCGCTTGTTCGGGCCGGGCGCGATTGACATGAAGGGCGGTATCACCGTTGCGCTGGAAACGCTGCGCGGCTTAAAAGATCGCGGCGAGATGCCGAACCGCCCGATCTGGATACTGATGACCACCGATGAAGAAGTGGGCAGCGTGTATTCCAACCCGACGATCAAGGCTGAAATGCCGAAAGCGGGATTGGTGCTGGTGATGGAACCAGCGACCATTGATGAATCTCTAAAGACCATGCGTAAAGGCGTGGCGACTTACAAGATAGATATTGAGGGACTGCCCAGCCACGCCGGAAATCAGCCGGAAAAAGGCATCAATGCGATCATCGAATTTGCCAATCAGGCGATGATCATCAACGGGATGAACGATCTGAAGAACGGCCGCAGCGTTTCGGTGACGATGGTGGAAGGCGGAAGCGCCACCAACGTGATCCCCGCGCACGTGACCGCCTTTGTGGACACGCGGGCGATCAATGTACGGCAGTTTCAGGAAACTGAAGAAATGCTGCTGGAGTTGACGCCCATAGTTCCAGGATCAAAGCTGAAGGTTGAGCGGATCAACGGGCATACGCCGATGGAGCGTAACGAGGCGATGATTCGCAATTACGCGCAGGTGAAGCGTATTGGCGAGGCGCAGGGCTTGACGATCACTGAAGCCAGCAGCGGCGGCGGCTCTGACGGCAACACGGTTGCCAGCCTGGGCATCGGCGTGCTGGATGGGCTAGGCCCGCAGGGCGATGGCCTGCACGCGCTGCATGAGCATGTGGTTTTGAACAGTATGCCGCGCCGCTGCACGCTGATCGCGGCGATGCTGAAAGAATGGGTGTTTGAGTAGCCCTCACCCCTACCCCTCAGGGGAAAGGGGATACCCATTGAATCAAGATGATAGATCAGTTGGAGAAGGACGCGGGCTGCCCGCGTCCTTTTTGTGTTGATTACAAACTGGACTTTACAAACGTGCTTTGCCCTGCGCCAAAGATGCGACCGCTGAGGCGGAAGCCGTTTTCCTCCAGCTTTTCAATGAACTTGGGACGGAAGCCGGTGCTTTCCAGCTTGCCGCCGCCCACTGAGGCCGGACTGCTGGAATTTGAGCCAGGCAGACGGTATATAAAGATGTCTTGCAAAATCACGTTTTCGCCTTCCATGCCCTGAATCTCGCTGACCTGTGTGATCTTGCGGCTGCCATCGCGCAGGCGGGCGATTTGAACGATCAAATCAATCGCGCTTACGATCTGCTTGCGAACCGTGATCAGCGGCAAATCCATGCCCGACATCAAGACCAATGTTTCAAGGCGGGCAACACTATCGCGCGGGTTATTGGCGTGAACGGTAGTCATAGAACCGTCATGGCCGGTGTTCATCGCTGAAAGCATATCCAGCGCTTCACCGCCCCGGCACTCGCCAATGATGATGCGCTCAGGGCGCATACGCAGCGATCCGCGCACGAGATCGCGCACTGTAAGCGCGCCCGTTTTGCCATCGCCGCCGGGAACGGGCGGGGCAGTTTCCAGACGCACGACGTGGCGCTGATTCAACTGAAGCTCTGCCGAGTCTTCAATGGTGATGATCCGCTCTTCATCAGGGATATAGCCGGAAAGCACATTGAGCAGGGTAGTTTTACCGGAGCCAGTGCCGCCAGAAACCACCACATTCATGCGCGAGACCACACAGGCTTTCAGGAACTCGGCAGTTTCGCGGGTGAATGAGCCGAAATTGATCAGGTCTTCAACGGTCAGCCGTTTTTCTGGAAATTTGCGGATGGTGATGGTGGTGCCATTAAGCGCCGAAGGCAAGGTGACGATGTGTACGCGGGAGCCATCGGGCAGGCGGGCGTCTACCATCGGATGTTCGCGGTTTAGCTGGCGCCCCATCGGGCGGATGATGCGCTGCGCCGTCCACAGGATATGATCTTCGTCGTCGTAGGTGTATTCGCTTTCGGTGATGAGGCCTTTTTGCTCTTTCCAGATATGCTGCGGGCCGTTCACCATGATTTCAGAAACGGTGCGGTCAGCGACCAGCGGTTGAATCGCGCCGAAGCCGAGCACATCATCAAGGATAGCTTCGCGCAGCAGGGTCATTTCCGCCTGATTGAGCCGGAATTCCGGTTTTTCGCTTGCTAGCTTCTCGATGATTTGGCGCAGGCGTTCAGCGATCAGGGCTTCTTTGTCGGCTTCCCCGCGATGCCAGGTATCAGCCTCATCCGGAGTACGCAGCACTCTGGCGCGAAGCTGCTTGCGCAGGTTGGCGAGTTTGGGCGGCATAATGATCTTGTTCACGGTGCCAGCATAAGCGGCAGCCGCCTGTTGGGCTTGAACCGGGGGCGCTGGTTCGGGCACATCTGAGGCTGAACTATAGCTAATATCCGGCGTTTCGTTCGGCCTGCGGGAGGGTTCGTTCAGGCGTCGCATCATAGACATGGGGCTGACACTCTCACTAATGACACTTCCAGAACTCTAGTGTAAAACTGTTCAGCAGATCGAAACAGTTAACGCCGATTCAAATTTTGCTGGCACGCGGGCGCAAAAGGGGAAAGTATGGCCGACAAACTTGATATTGTGCTGGAGTTTAATGACATCAAGGATTTGTTTACCGCGCCAGAGTACGATCCGTTTGACAAATTGAGCTATGAAGCAGCAGGACTGGACATCATCGCTAATTATCTGGAAGCGCACCCGATTCATGTCAAAGCCAGCGCCGTCATTTATTTGCCGCCGGATCAGATCACGCCAGATTTACCGGTCAAGTTTCAAGAGGCATTGAAGCGGTTTAAGGATCGGCGGATCATATCGAATAAGAACGCTATTCTTTCCAATAAGAATGATGGCTGGCGCATGGTGATTTACAGCACGATTCTGGTTTTCATCGTGACGCTAGTTTCGATTATGCTGGGAACAGTGATTGAAAATGAGGCCGTTGTGCAGGCGTTGTTCCCGGTGGTGACGATTATCCTGTGGGTGATCATCTGGCAGCCGGTAGAGGCGCTGTTTTTTGAGAATCGCCCGCTGTGGCGCATGAACCGCGTCTGGAAAAAGGTTGCCACAATGCCATTTGAATTTAAGCCGGGGCCAGCGCCTGACAGCAACATTGGCGCAACAGGGGTTGAGCTTGACTAAAAGCATAACTGATGCCAATGCCGCCGCGCCGCCATTAACGGGCGTTGAGGCGCGGCGCGCAGCACGCAACGCCGGGGCGCTAGCGGTTGCGCGTATTCTGAGCAGCGGCGCGTTATTCATCTGGCAAATTTTGCTGGCGCGGCTGCTGGGCGAAGTGCAGTTTGGCGTATACAGCACCATCGGGCCGCTGTATACCATCGCGGCGACGGTGGCGAGCTTTTCCATCGGCATCATCGTGATCCGCGAAGTGGCGCGCAAGCCGGAAAACGCTGGCAAATATCTATCCGTGACGCTGCTGCTGCAAACGCTGTTCGCGCTGCTGGCATACATTGGCTTGAATATTGCCGGGCTGGCGCTGGGTTACTCGGTTGAACTGCGCGGGCTGGCGGCAGTGGCGACGATCAGCCTGTTTCTGGATTTGATCGGCAGCATGGCCTACGACCAACTGATCGCGCAGGAAAAGATGGTTGGCGCGTCGGTGGTGGAAATTGCCCATGTGGTCATCCGTATCGCGCTGGCGTTGCTGCTGGTGAGCGCCGGGCTTGGCTTGCTAGGCGTGTATATTGCCACACTGATCACCGGCGTTGGGCGGCTGATCGCGCTGTGGTGGCTGATGCTGCGGACGGGCGTGCGCCCAGTGTGGCCTGCCGATTGGGGCATCGGCGTCCCTTTGCTGCTGGCGGCGGCGCCGCTGGCGCTTTCCTCTGTGATCAACAGCGCTTATACCCACCTTGATCGCTTAGTTTCAACCAGTGTGCTAACCGAACAGGACACCGCCCATATCAACGCCGCTTTTGTGATAGTGATGGGTGTGGTCGAAGTATTGAATACGACGGTGCTGGTGGCGCTTTTCCCGCTGATGGCGCGTTTATTCAAGCCGGGGGCGGCGCGGGCTGAAAACGCGCCCTTCTATTTCCTGGTGCAAAAGCTGGCTTATTTTGCCCTGTTAATCGGTTTGCCCATCGCTTTGATCGCGACGGTGTTTTCAGCGAATATCGCAGTGCCGCTGTTTGGCGAGAACTTTCGCCCAACAGCCGACGTGCTGCGGATTATGATATGGTATGCCGTGTTCATCATGATCGCCAACGTATTTGCGCAGGCGCTGACCTCTGAAAACCGGCAGGGGCGCTATGTGGTGGTGCGGGCTATCGGGTTGGTGGTGAAGCTGGCGCTGGCGATCTTCCTGCTGCCGCGTATTGGTGTCGTGGGGGCGGCGCTGTCTTCGGTGATCACCGAAGCGGGGGTGATGCTCACGCTGGGATGGTCGGTGCCGTTGGACTGGCGATCACGGTTGGGGCAGTTTGCGCGGCTGGTGCTGGTGTGCGCGGCCAGTATGCTGGCGATGCTGGCGTTAGGGGCGATTTTGCCGGTACTGGGGATGATCGGCGGGATGCTGGTCTATGCTTTAGGGGTGCTGCTGGCCGGGGCGCTGGCAGGCGATGATTACGATCTGCTATACCGGCTGCTGGCGGCGTTTCCCGGCGGATCGCGCGTGCTGAAATACTGGAAGCGCGATGTAACGCTGACGTGGGAATGAAGGTTGTGTGCTGTATTGGAATGAGCGTCAAAAAAGTAAGGGGCGCTGCTAATGTCACTTCCTCTCCAGGTTTTCCGCTGTGGTGATAGAGAGAGGTACCTTTGCGCCCCTGTAAATATGCTGTGATCGCTGGCTATTCGGGCATGTCTACGCCGCAGGTGCCAGCCACCGATGGGCAGGTAGCAACCACCTGACCATTGTTGTACACGTCAAAGGTTTCCCCACTCCAGAAATACACAATATCGGCAGAATACCATGCCGCCAGATCATCGCAGGGTGAGGTCAGGCGCGGGGCATCCGGGTAAGCCAGCGGGCGGAAGCCAGCGCAGGCGTTATTAGGCATGGCGTTCAGGTTGAAGGCCGGATTGCCTGCTGTCCAGAAATCGGGGTCAGCGCGGCGGTTATTGCCTGCAAATGCCAGACCGCTGATATTGATTGGTGCGCCGGAAACATTGGTGATCAGCATCTGGGCGTTATCCCACGTCAGCAGTAAATCAATATCTGCGGGAACAACCGGCGTAGCGGTAGGTATAGCTGTTGGTTCGGCGGCAGGCGGCGGGGTGGCGTTTGCCGGAATGGGCGCGTTCGGGTCAATGACCGGTTCGCCTTCGCTTAGCGGGGTGAGCAGTAAACGATAGCCAGATGCAATCTCGCCGCCCGCATGGGTGATGATCAACCGGTATTCAGAGGTTTCGCCCGCGCCGATGGCCGGGATGATGAATGCACCGCCGTCCAAAAGGGCACTGATACTGCCCACTGTTGTGCCGGAATCATCTTGTAAAGTAAATTCGAGAGGGCTGCCGGAAGCGCGGCGGGCTTCTAATACCTGCGGCGCATCCAGCGGGCGGATGGCGTAGACCTGCTGCGGAGTATCGGCGCTGACGCCCGCGTCCTCGCGCTGATTCGGGATCAATTCAGTCAATACGGATGGCTGCGGCGCGGTGGTCGCGGTTGGCGGGATAGAGGTTGGCGTTGGCGAAGTTAGCGGCTGATCGCCTTCCAAAATTGAAAGCTGGAACTGCCCTCGTGAGCCGCCTGCCCCCTGCACCTGCACGAAATAGCGCCCGGCATCATTTAGGGTTACAGTGCCGCCGACGATTTGCACGCCGAGAGAGGCGCTGAAGGTTTCAATCACATTGTTGTTATTGTCGGCCAGCAAAACAACCGGATTAAAGCCTGTATTTGCTGTTTCCAGCCGGATGGTGATGGTTTGACCGGCCTCCGCATCGAAGAAATAACTGGGCGCGGGGGTGGCGTCAGTAACGCTGCCGACTGCCGCGCCGCCGATGGTGATGGTTTCAACGGATTGGGCGGCTGCTGGCAAAACGATGATGAGCAGCATGAATAGGGCAGCCAAACGCATAAAATGAAGGCGCATAATCGCTCCTTGAACGCCGCCAACTATACTGAAAGGCAGCAGTCATTCCCATGATGGATTTTGAATTTGCGCTGAAACCACCCGCCGATCTGGCGCTGACGTTTAAGGCGGCATCAGCGTATCAGGCGTTAGGGCGGGCAGCTTTACCTACTGATCCCCTCCCCGCGCATAAAGGGGAACAATCGCGTTATCGCAGGGCGATACGGGTAGGCAAGGCGGTAGCGCTGGTGGAGATCGCTGACGCAGGTACGATAGAAGCCCCTGTAGCGCGAACGAAACTACTGGCGGTAAACGGCGCGATTTCAGAAGCCGCGCTGTATCAAAAGATTGCGTGGATGCTTGATCCGGCGTTTGATCCCGCGCCATTTTACGCGCTGGCGGCGGCTGATCCGGTGCTGCATACAACCGTTGAATCGCTGCGCGGGCTGCGTATGCTGCGCTTCACCAGCGTGTTTGAGGCGTTAATTGTGACCATCATTGAGCAGCAGATCGCGCTGAAGGCGGCGCAGAAAGCCGAAATCTGGCTGGCGCAAGCCTATGGCGACTGTATTGAATATGAGGGCGAAGGCTATTACGTGTACCCGACACCGGAACAATTTTCGGGGCTGACTGATGAGACACTTGCCCCCCTCAAAATTACTTTTGTGCGGGTGCGGCGGATGCTGGAGATTGCCCGGCGGGAAGCAGATGGTGAATTACAGTTGGAGAAATTGCCAGCACAGGGCGCAGATACCATGTATGCGGCGCTGATGGCGTTGTCTGGCGTGGGGCATTGGACGGCAGCATGGGCGATGATTCGCTCGCTGGGGCATTTTCTGTATGTTGGCGGGGCAGATGTGGCGCTGCGGGCTGCGGTGAATCATTATTATCACGGTACCAAGGGGCGCATTGAGATTCCGGCGATGGATGCTGTGTTCAGGCGCTACGGCGAGTACGACGGGCTGGCGGGATTTTACACGCTGCTGCGCTGGGCGTTCGATAAGACTGCTTTCGAGGCGCGTTAGCTTTCCTGCAAGAGCATGGCGATGAGAACGTCACCGGTATCCCCACCCAAAGCATGGGTGAGCATTATGGTGTAGGTGCCATTATCCGGCAGTTCAACCCGGCGGATGGTCGCGCTTAAATCGGTGTTCGAGGTATCGTCATTGGCGGCGATAGGGGTGCCGCTTTCATCCAGCAGAATGAGCAGCGGATCAACGCGGTCGCCAGAACTGGCTTCGGCGCGAATGCTGGCAAGCTGGCCTTTTGTGCCTTCAAAGTTAAAGAGCACAACATCGCCGTTGGTAAGCGGGACTAAGCTGGGCGTGCCATCAAGGGCAAGCGTGCCGCCATCACGCACATCCGCCTGAGTAAGGCTCACAAAGCGCAGATATTCTTCAGCAGCGGCGGCGTTATCGTGCAGCTGCCCGTAAACATTCGCGCGGGCTAAAGCCAGCAGCGGCACATCTGGCAGCAGTTCAACGGCGTGATCAAAATCTTCCAGCGCCCCATCAAAGCGCAGAATGCGCGCCAGCAAAAAGCCGCGATTGGCATAGTTATCGCCCGTAGGATCGAGTTCAATAGCCGAGGTGTAATCGTCTAGCGCGAGATCAAACTCGCCATCTTCCTGATACACCTGACCGCGCAATCCTAAGACGCTGGCGGTATAACGAATGCTGGTTTCCGGGGCGAAATCCAGCGCGTGGGTGAGATCAGTGATGGCCGCCGTATGGTCGCCCAACCCGATCTGGCTGAGCGCGCGGGCAAAGTATCCCTGCGAGTAAGTGGGATTGAACACCAGAAACAGGCTGAAATCCAGCGCCGCACCGGTATAATCGCCCGAATCTAGCCGCGCGCCGCCGCGTTCGTAAAGCTGTGGCAGCACAGCGCCTGGCACGGCAGATTGTGCCCCGCCTTGCTGGGGAGGGGTTTGCTGGGCGATTGCCGGAATGGCGCTGCTGGTGAGTACTACCAACACCGCGATCAACGCCGTCCGGCTCAAAATACGCTTCATGACAAGAAATCCCGCGCTGCGCCAACACTATCATTGATGATTGTACATTCAGTTGCGCGGATCGCTTCGCTTTCTCATCGAAAGTTTGGTTTTGGCGTTTAACCGACTATCAGCGCCGATCTCGCCAGATAGCCCATTATCTGATTCACTTCCTTTGCATAGCCTTCGCGTATTTCCTTCGGGGTACGGTTTTTCGGGGCAACGCCCGCCCGCTCTAACGCATTGGTAATATCCTGCATGGTGTTTGTGCCGTCCATATGCAGCAGCACGAAACGGGTAGTTTCGTCCAGATTAACGCGCTCATGCCGCTGGTTGGTGACCACTTTGCTGGTCTGCGCCTGGAAGCGAGCGTACAGGCTGGCAGTCGGATATTCGCTGAGTTCGATAGTCATCGGGCAAGGGCTAGCGCGTAGTTCTACCATCTCGTAGGCGCGGCCAAAAGATTGCAGAACGTTGGCGGCTATTGACTGTATATCCTCTTCCAGCGATTTGGGCGGGATTTGATATGCATAGGCGGTAGCGCGGGAGGCTTGAGCCAGTTCAACCAATCCGTATTCCGCCGGGTAGGCTTCAGTGAGCAGGGAAAATGAAGCGACAGTGATTGCGTCGTTGCTGACAAAGGAAAGTTCGTCGCTGCGGGTGGCAAATTTGGTGCCATTGGGAACGCCATCTTCAGGCTGCGCTGGACTTTGAACCATAGGCGAGGTGATGAGCAGCTTTGCCAACTGTTGAGGCTTTACGCGGCGTTCGATCTGCACATTATCGTGCACCAGCAGCGTTTGCCGGAACGTGCGATTGCGGAAGAAGTCCAGAAATTGTTCGAGTTCGATGATGTTGGTGGCGTGCGAACCTAGAAAATCGCGCACGTTTTCGGGAAAGTTGGACAAAACGCTGTAGGGAAAATAAGACTCTGACAGGAATTGCAGGCCAGCGGCTTCGGCACGTTCCATAAACTGGTAGAAATACAGGGCTTCATTGTTGTATTCCAACTCGTCGTGAACGAACATCTCGTCCGGCTTCTGCTGTAGATAAGAAGCCTGGCTTTGCAGCAGAATGCTAAAGGCATTCATAAACTGCGACCAATGGGTATCGCTATCCAGCGACTTGGGGATATTGGCGATGAAGTTGAAAAATTCGCGAGCGACACGGGAACGTTCGTGGTAATCAGTGATGTTGCGGATGCGATACATCATCATTTCGCGGCCAACGCCGTACATACGCCATCCGGGCAGCGTGTTATAGCTAATATAGGCGATACCGTTGGGCGCGAGATGCTTCTTATACAGATCAAGCATCTTTTCCTGAACCGCGCGCGGCACCCATGAATAAATGCCATGCGCGATGATATAGTCAAATTCACCCAGCGATTCATCGGTGACATCAAGGAAATTTTTGGCGAGAAATTCGATATTGGTGAGATTAATGGCGCTGGCAGCGGCGCGGGCAACGTCAATTTGGCTAGCCGCATAATCTATGCCAATAAAGACGCTGTTCGGGTACTGATAGGCCATCGGGATCAGATTGCCGCCAGTGCCGCAGCCCAATTCCAACACCCGGCAGTTTTCGATAGGCGCAGGCTCCATGCCCAGCAGTAGGCCAAGTGTCGCCAGCCGATCAGGGTGGGATTGGGCGAAGGCTGCTTCAGGATAAATAATGTCGTCGTAAGGCGTGCGAATAGGCTCTGACTCAGTCATAAGAATGCTTTTCAATTCGTCCGGTGTATTCATGGCGCATATTGCAAAGCATACAGCAGGGATGCAAAGTGTGCATCTAACAAAAAAGGCTCTCAACCCCAGCGCGCGGCCTGCTGCATGAAAACATGCCGTTATTCAACAGGTTGCGCAGAACCCAGAACCCGGCACGCATAATATTTCATCCATAGATACTTAATACCTTTAGGCAAAGAGTTTGTGCTATAGTCGAAACATGCAAATCGTCTCAAATTCACCACCTGAATGGATTTCTGAACTGCGCGCGCGTGGATGGGCGAATGCTGCCCTAACGGTGCTGGATGTTTTAGAGCCGTTTGGCGCTTTGGGCGCGCAGTTGTTATATGTGACCAGCCCGACGCTGGGCGTTTTGGGGTGGCGAAACCCGGCAGAGGGACTGGCGCAGGCGCTGGAAACGCCGGAAGGCATTGAGCAAATTCGGCGCTGGCTTCAAGATTCGGCAGAGGATGGGTAAGCGTGGATCCAACGACCCGCGTGTGGACAATTCTCATCATAGTGCTTGCTTTCGCAACGCTGGCAATGGCAATTCCGGTGGCGCGACGGCGGCGCGGCGGGCTGAGCTTGCGCTCAATACCTGGCTATGATGCGCTGCCGGGAATTGTGAGCGCATCCATTGAAGCTGGCCGCCCGATGCTGGTGGCGATCAATCAGGATGGCATAGGCGGCACGCCCACCCCTTACGCCTTAATCAGCGCCGAAATTGCCTATCAGGTTGCGGTGCGTGCGGCAATTGGCGAGCGTGCGCCGGTGCTGGCGGTAAGCGATGTCACGATGATCCCGATAGCTTACAGCGCACAACGCCGCGCGGTGAAGGCGGTTGGACGAACCGAACGGCTGGGACAGGCGAAGCGTGTGCAGTGGTACGCGCCGGGAACCCGTTCACTGGCATTTGCCGCGATCCTGACGGGTGTGGCAGGCAATGAGCGAATCGCCGGGGGTGTATATTCCGGGGCATTTGGCGCTGAACTTGCGCTGCCTTTGTGGGATGCCACCAATAAACGCATCTACTCCATCGCTGCCAGCCACGATATTGAAGGGCAGGCGGTTGGTTATGTCATGGCCGATTATGCGCTGTTGGGCGACGAATTTTCGCTCTCCGGCGCATATTTGGGCGCTGATGGCGCGCAGATGGGCAGCGCGCTGGCGCAAACGGTATTGCAATTTCTGGTCATTCTGGGGCTGCTGATCCCGGTGGTTGTCGTGATCGGGGATGCTGTGACGAGTGGGGCGATCACCCGCTTTTTAACTGGTTTATTCGGCGGGGGTGGCTAGCCGATGTCCCGACTGATTGGCTTGCTGGCGACGGCGCTGGCGATTAGCTCTGGCTTGATCATGCTTATTGGGCTGGCGACGGGCGCGTTAAGCAGTCTGACCAATTTGCTGCTGCAAATCACGATTATCACCGCAGGGATGGCGATCATCATCGGCGTAGTTAACCTGCTGAGCGTGCATCTGCGGCGGATCGTGGGGCGAGAACGAGGACTGTTGTACAGTTTGGCGCTGGTGCTCAGTTTCTTGCTGGTGATTGTGCTGTATGCGCTGGGCGCGGATGCTGAACGGCGTATTCTGCTGCGAGATGTTGAAGGATCAATTGAATCAGCGTTGGCAGCGCTGCTGGTCTTTGCGCTGGTGTATGGCGCATACCGGCTGATGCGGCGCGGTGTTACGTGGGCGGCTTTGCTCTTTACGCTGGCGCTGTTGATCACGCTGCTGGGGGCGCTGCCTTTCAGCCAACTGGGCGTTTTTGGGCGAAATTCGCGCATGGATGGTGGCGGTTCCGGCAAGCGCCGGGGCGCGCGGCCTGTTGATCGGCATTGCGCTGGCGGCGATTGTCGCCGGTATGCGTGCGCTGATCGGGCAGGAACGGACGTACCGTGAATAGGGGATTGCGTTGAACGACGAGCATCCACACGACGGCGACGGCGGTGAACTGCCGCCCTGGCTTCGTGACGATTCACCGCCAAAAGCCGAAAAACCGGCGGCCAGTACGGGCAGTCAACTGCCTGCATTTCCTGGGCGGCCTGAGCCGCAGCTTTCGCCTGAAGAAGAGGCCATTCCGCCCTGGCTGCGCGACGATAAGCTTCAAAAAGTGGCGCGCTTTGGGGAAGATGACTGGCTGGCGGCGGCAGATACGCTGCCTCAATCGCTGGATACCGAGCAAACATATGATGATTGGGCGGCGATCCAAAAAGAGCTGCAGCGCGAAAAGAGCATTGAGGAAGAAGTCCCTGATCTTTCGACACCGCCAGAGGAACTTTCTGCCGCGCCGAAGCAGACTGGCCCGCTAGGAAAAACAGGCGAGCTGCCAGATTGGTTTTTAGGCCTGGAAGAACTGGATACTAGCGATGCGCCGGACTGGTTTACAGGGGAAAGCCCGTCGGCATTTTTGAGCGAGCCTGAAGATGAACTGCCGCCTTCGCAGGAACCAGCGGTACGGACGGACTCGATCAGCTCATTTTTTGAGTCGCTGCATGAAGCCCCGGTTTACGATGAACCTGATCCAAACAATCCTTTTACGATGAGCCATGCTCCGGCAGATGCTGAAGACGAAGAGCTGCCGGGCCTCGATTGGATTTCTTCGCAGCCATACGCCCCGCAGCTTTCGCCAGACGACAGCTATTCGGGCACTGAGATGGATGCGTTTTTCCGTTCGCTCACTACCTCTACTGCGCGGGTGGTGACCGGCGAATTGAAACTGCCGGAAGAACAGAAGTTTGACGAGCCTCCGCAAGAAGGCACGCAGCCGATAGAAACTGTAGAACTGGGCGAACAGCCAGCCGAAGAACTACCGGATGTGGACTGGTTTAGCGTAGCCAGCGCAGCCAGCAGCTTTGATGACGTTGAAGAGCCGGAACTTGATTTGATCATGTCGGATTCTTCAACTGCCGCTGATCAGCTTCCTGAAACCCAGCTTGATTTTGAGGAACCTGCCGAAGAATCTGAAGCTGCGCCCGTTAGCGGGGAAACGCTGGAATGGTTGAGCGAGCTTGAAAACATCGTCACTTCGGTGAACAGACCGTTGGACGATGAAGAGCCGCTGCCTGCGACTCCTGATTTATCAACGCTGGAAGCCTTTAACTTCGCCAGCGAGAGCGAAGTGTCTGATCAATTTGCGGAAGCGCCAGTGTATGACTGGGAATCGGCGGCTGCGGCGGCTATTCCTGATCCTGAGGAAGCGCCAGATGATGAGATTATCATCAACCCGGAAGGCGTTGCCGATATCAAGACCGATTGGCTGCGGGCGATTAACCCTGAAGCAATCGAGGCGGCACAGGCGGCCGCTGAAACCCTGCCCGACGCAGACGAAGAACCCGCATGGGAATCGCCACTGCCGCCGGTAGAACCCAAAATAAAACTGACAGGAATGCTCACCCGCGCGGGTATTCACGAAGCGCCGGAAGAGATTGACTCCGACGAATGGCCTGCCGCGCCTGAATCTGATTTCTTTGGCGATTTAAGCTGGGATGAGGTGGTGAACACGCCGTCTGCGGCTGACCAGATACCAGAGCCATCGGGCTTTAGCGAAGATACGCTGGATTCGGTGCTGCTGGCTGAATCGTTGATGGGCGTTGAAGCCGATGCCGGATTTGAAACGACAGATGCATGGCCGGGCGAAAGCGCGGCGGAATGGGACGAAACAGAAAGCCCCGCCGCCCCCGATCTGGACTGGTTGGGCAGCATTCAGCCTGAACAGGGTGAAGCAGCGGCAGAATTTTTAGAGCCGGAAGCCGCGCCTACTGAAGCCGAGCCTGACAGTGGCGAACTGGATTGGCTGGCAACCATGCAGGCCGAAGGCAATCTGACGGTAGATACCCCGGCGTTGGCTGAGGAAGCGAATGCCGATCTTGCCGCTTTTGAGCGCGCGTTGTTCGGCGGAAGCAGCCAGCCCGACTATACCGCTGGCGAAGAAGAAACCGGCTGGATGAGCGACGCGCTATTTGGCGATGGCGAAACGGCGGCTGAAATACCAGAGCCGTCCTTAGAATCGCTAGGCTTGCAAGAATTTGAGCTGAGCGAACCTGAAGAACAGCTCACCGTAGATCAGAACGCGGCATCCGAGTTTGAACGCGAACTGGCAGAACTTGACCCATCCGAACTGGAAAGCGACGAAGCGCCGGACTTCTTTGCCGATTTGCCGGCAGACGAGGAACAAGCCGCATTTGAAGCTGAGCCTTTCGGCGCGGCGGCTGAGGCTGTGCCGGAATTTGATCTCGATCTTTCAGGGATCATTGAAGGGGAACCCGCTGGCGAGTTTGGGGCGCTTACGACGGATGAAGCTGCCGCTGAAGTTGATTTCCAGTATGGGCTGGAAAGCGACGAAACGCCGGACTTCTTTGCATCGGGCATCGCGGATGAGATCGAAGCGGAAGATGCAGGTTTTGAAATGCCGGCATCGGCGGCTGATATTCTAAACGCGCCGCAGGACGATTTCGCGCTGGAAGATTTTGCCGCTGAATCGCTGACCGACGATGCCTTTTCGTGGGAACAACCGGATGGTGAATTTGCGATTGATGGCGAAGCCCCGGCGCTGGATGAGGAACCAGAAGCGATCTCTGTGCCAGATTTCATTGAGCATGAAAGCGCGCTTAGTGAAGAAGATGACGATGATCGGATTGATGACGAGCAGCCCTATCCAGAAATTGAGGCATTCGCGGCTGAGGAAGCAGGCGGCTTTGAGCAGGAACTCGCAGCGTCTGAAGAAGCAAACAGCGACGATAGCCTGATCCCAGAGGGGCTGGCGGACGCTGCGGCTTTGGGCGTAGCGGCGGCAGCGATTGACGATAGCGGCGTGCCGGAACCCGAAGCGCTTGATTCCGAAAATGGCGATGGTTTCGTGATTCACTTTGGTGGCGATGCCTTCGCCTATGCCAGCGCCGAAGAAGGGCTGGAAAGCGACTTTTCGCCAACGCTGGAGCAGCTTGAAAACGGCGAGGCAGCTTTTACGGGCGAAAGCAGCAGCGAAGACGATTTCTTCCGCGACTTTGGCATGACGCAGGATGAGGCTGCCGCTGAAGCAAGCGATGAGCCGCTGCCGTATAACGAAGGTATCCCCGGCAGTTTTAGCTGGGAAGTGGGCGTGCTGGACGCGCAATCATCGCAGTATGAAGATCTCGATGCCCCGTTGGGGGAACCCCTGCCGGAACCAGACCCGGATTTTGTGACCGATCTGGACGAACAGGGTTGGGTGGCTGAAGCCCCTGAAAATCGCGGGCGACGAGGCGCAGTATGAAGACCTTGACAGCTACCTCAAAACGCTGACCATCAGCACCGGAACGTTGAAGCCGCTGACTGATTCGCTGCTTGAGCCGGATGCTGATTTAGAGTCTTTGCTGGAACAGAAGGTGACGGAAGATGCGCCTGCGCCGGAGGGCTATAACCCTTACGGCACGGCCTCACCGTTCGATGTGTCTGACGATCCTGAACTGGCCGAATTAGCTGCCGCCGAGACGCCAGAATGGTTGTCGGATGTAAGCGTAGGCGAAGTTTCAGCGACGGCGATTGTGCGCAAGCAGCAGGATCGCTCTGAAGGCGATCTGGATGAGCGCCTCAAGAAACTGCGTACCCGCGCTGAAAAGATACCGCAGCAGGTAGCTGCAACGGAGACAGATTCGCTGGAAACGGTGCTGCCCGGCGTTGGCTCGGCTATTGCCCCCGCGCGCATCGGGATGTCGTCCAGCGGTGTGGGCGATGTGACTCTAACGCCAGATCAACAGGGCAAACTGGCGCTGTTGACTTCGTTAGTAGCGGCGGCAACGGATACGCCCGCGCAGGGTGGAAGTAAGCAGCCTAGCGCGATTGACCAGACTTATGAGTCATCGTATAACCTCGATTTTGAAGATGAACAGGCAGCCCCGGCGGCTAAATCACCAGCAAAGGCGGCAGGGAAGAAACGTAAAGCAAAAAGCCGTTCGCGCATACGCGTGGATCGCTTGTTGATCGCCTTGCTGCTATTAGCAGTGATCTCGCTGCCGTTCTTCCTGCGGGAAGCGCGGGTAGGCAGCCCGCCGCCAGAAACTTTTGCCGGCGATTCGCGGGCGATGGCTGCTTTTAATACCATCGAAAATCTGACGCCAGGGGCGATAGTGCTGGTGGGCGCGGAATATGCGCCGGCTTCGGCAGCCGAGCTTGATATGGCGCTGGATGCGCTGCTGCGGCATATCCTGATGCGCGGCGCGTACCCGGTGGTGATCAGCGCTAACCCACTTGGCCTGCTGCGCGCCGAACTTTTGCTGGATGAGATCAGCCATGACAGCGATTTTCTTGCCGAAATTGGCGCGAGCGCGTTGCAGCCCAACAGCGATTATTTTCTAGTTCAATATCTGCCCGGCGGCGCAATCGGGCTGCGGGCGTTCAGCGAAGATACGGCACGGCTTGTTCAAAATGATATTCGCGGGCAGGTAACTGGCTTGAATCTGACAACCCTGCTCGATTTCTCAGCGGTGGCAATTGTTTCTGACCGTGTTGACGACGTGCGCGCGTATGTAGAGCAGATTGCGCCGCTCACGCAGTCGCCGGTGATCGCGCTGGTGAATTACGGCGCCGCGCCGATGGTGGAACCCTACGTAGATGAACTGCCGGATGGTATGCTGGCAGGGTTGATTTCGGGCTATGAGGGCGCATATGCCTACAATACGCTGATTGGTAATTTCCCTGATCCGCAGGCCGGGCTGGCGGCGCTGCTGATGCCTGAAATTACCGCTGAAGCCGAAGCGCCGGATGCCGCCGAAGGAACGCCGCCGCCAACCCCTGCCGCGCAGATTGTGCCGCGTGAAACCCGGCCTGCTCCGCTGTTGTTCACGCCTTCGGCTACCTTTACCTACACTT
>LMZS01000013.1 GCA_001567085.1 Chloroflexi bacterium OLB15 | reverse complement strand
CGGGTGGGCTGCTGCCGCTGGGGGAACGCCAGTTCCGCGCTGGCGATCTGGCTGGCGCGCGCGACACGTATATGCATGCGCTGGAGCTGGACGAAGCCAACCCGATTATTCAGTATAAGATCGGCTACGTGTACGTTCACGCTGATGATTACGACACGGCAGAACATTACTTGCTACGTGCGCTTGAGCTTGAAGATGATTTTGCGCCGGCGATTGCCGCACTAGGCTTCACTTACCGGCGCATGGCAGAACGCAAGGAAAAGGAAGTTAAGCAGCAGGCAGGGCAAGATGACGCGGCAAAAAGCCGCCGACTACTTGAAATTAGCGACTTGTATAGCAAGGCGGAAAATTACCTGGTAATGGCCTTGAAGCAGGCACCCAAACTGGTGGATGAAGATAATGAGTCGTGGTATGGCTCTCTGGGGGGATTATACCGGCGGCGCGGGCAGATTGATCAGGCGATTGAGGCTTATCTGAACGCAGCGGCGGTGACGCCGTATTCATCATATCCATTTGTGAATCTGGCAGTACTGTACATGCAGAAAAATGACAGCGAGAAGATGCTCAAAACTTTCAAGAGCGCTGAACGCCTGGCACGCGCGGAAACCGTTGCCCGCGCCGATAACTATTATGGCTATGCCGATCTGTTCACTTCGCAATTGGCGCTGCAAAAAACAGCTGAGGCGGAAGATACATTTGCCATTGTTCTGGAAATATCCCCTTCACCAACCGCGTTGGGGCTTTTGAGAGATACGCTGGAAAAGCTGGCTGAAGTGCTGGCAGAGCCGGAACGCAAAGCGGCTATTGCGCCATATATTGCCCGCCTGAATGCGGCTATCGCCGCAAGCGCCAGAGCATGAGGCAGAGGATTTGGGGATGAACTCAAGATACAAGCAGCCGCTGTGGGTTGTCGGGGATATACACGGAAATTTCAGCAAGATGAAGCGCCTGCTTCAGGACGCTGGATTGATTAACGACAGCCTGCGCTGGTCAGGCGGCGATGCCCGGTTGTGGTTCATTGGCGATTTCTTTGATCGCGGGCCAGATGGGATTTCATGCCTGGCATTGGCGATGAAATTGCAGGACGAAGCCGCGGCTTCTGGCGGTTCGGTTAATTCGCTGATCGGCAATCATGAGGTTGGCATTTTAAGCGCCACGCGATTTCCTAAGAATGAGAAACTGGTGCAGGCATGGGGGCGTAACGGCGGGATGCCTGACGAACGCGAAAAATTGACGCCGGATATGATTGACTGGATGCTGTATCTGCCGCTGGTGGTACAGGTGGAAGATTATTTATTGATTCATGCCGATGCCGGTTTTTACCCGCTTTTTGGCGCCACCCGCGAGGCTGTCAATTCCAACTTTAGCGCCGCGATTCAATCCAAAGATGACAGCGCGTATGAATACGTTATTGATGTTTTTTCTGAGCATAAGGCGTTCTTCAAGGGGCAGGATAGCGGCATTGCGCGGGCTGAGTATTTAATGCAGCTCTATGGCGGCAAGCAAATCGTACACGGCCATACGCCAATTCACCACATGACTGAGCAATCGCCGGATTCTGTAAGCGAACCGTTTATTTATGCTCGCGATCTGTGCATTAACGTAGACGGCTCGATGTATTCGGGTGGTCAGGGGTTTGCTTACCAGCTCGGTTAAATGCCCACTTTCGCCAGTTACAACGCACAATCAATTGATTCCTCAACTTGCTAGACTGCGCTTAAGGGTTATTTGATCCCGTGCAGCGGCCTAAAATAGCTTTGAACATCCACCGATTTTCCTATGCACGCCTGAGGACTTTTTGCATAGGCTTAAGTTAGGGCAGTCTGTGGTTGGCAGCGGCAAAGCCGATCACGATTGTAAATTCAAACCATAGTCTGAGGAATATATATATGCAACGTCGTATAGTGGTGCTATCTATCGCCATACTGGCAACGCTGGTGTTAGGGATGGCGATGCCGATTTCAGCGCAGGAACCAAGACAGGTTTGGGCATATTACTTTGGCTGGTATACTGGCGATAGCTGGGGGGATGGGCGCTTGCAAGACCGCCCGGCAAACCCTTATGACAGCCGCGATGGGGGAGCCATTGCCCGCCAGATTAGCGAGGCACAGAGCGCGGGCATTGATGCGTTTATCGCCGCGTGGTACGGGCCGGCAAACGGCAACCTGACCTCACAGACATTTAACGCCCTGCTGGATATCGCAGCGGGTATGGGCTTTCGGGCGGGGGTGTCGGTTGATCTGGGCGACCCCGGCTATAATGCGACGGTTGGCGATACCATCGGCACGCTGCAATATCTGATCGGCGACCGCGTTAACCATCCGGCATATCTGCGTTATAACGGCAAGCCGGTGATCTATTTCTGGAATCAGTCGCGGTTTTCAGTTTCGGACTGGCAGGCGATTCGCGATCAGGTAGACCCCGGCCATAATACGATCTGGGTGGCGGAAGGCACGAATACTGCGTATCTCTCCGTATTTGACGGCCTGTATCTGTTCAATACGGCGTGGGCGAGCAGCCCGGCTTCAACGGCTAACCAGTGGGCGCGGCGGGTTCAGCAGGCGGGCGGCACGTTCTACACGCCTACTGTGCATCCCGGCTGGGATGAATCGGCGTTAGCCGCAGGGCGGCCAAACCCAACTTCACCGCGCGCGCGTAATAATGGTCGAGTTTTTTGACCAACAGTTGGAATGG
>LMZS01000012.1 GCA_001567085.1 Chloroflexi bacterium OLB15 | reverse complement strand
TTGGCTCTGATGCGTTTCAGGAAACGGATGTGACTGGCGTAACGCTGCCGGTGACGAAGCACAATTATCTGGTGATGGATATTCACGAACTGCCGTATATTGTGCGCGAGGCATTTTATATCGCGCGGACGGGCAGACCGGGGCCGGTGCTGATTGACATCCCCAAAGATATTCAGAACGAGAAAATCGAGTTTGTGTATCCCGAAGATGAAATTCGTCTGCCCGGATACCGCCCGCCGCAGAAGGCGCGTCCTGATGAGATTGAGTCGGCGCTGGAGCTGATCAACGCGGCGCAGAAGCCGATCATTTTGGCGGGACATGGCATTTTGATGTCTGGCGCGATGGCGGAAGTGCGGGAACTGGCAGAGCGGGCGCATATTCCGGTTTCAATGACGCTGCTGGGCAAAGGCTCGATGCCAGAAAACCACCCGCTGAACCTGCGGATGATGGGTATGCACGGCGAAGCGGCATCGAACCTGGCGATACAGGAAGCTGACCTGCTGATCGCGCTGGGGATGCGCTTTGACGACCGCGTGACGGGCAACTTAAAGACATATGCGCGGGGCGCGAAGAAAATACACGTTGATATTGACCCTTCGGAAATCAACAAGAACGTGAAAGTTGATGTGGGCATGGTTGGCGACCTGAAGACGGTGCTGACACAACTGCTGCCGGGAGTGAAGCGGGGGAGTCATCCCGAATGGCTGAACCGCATACGCGACTGGCAGGAAGACTCGAACGAGCGCGACATCATCAACCGCGAAACAGATGCCCTGTTAGGCGCACAGGTGATCAATGACCTGTGGAAATTTACGGGCGGCGAATCGATCACGGTGAGCGATGTGGGACAGCATCAAATGTTGGAAGCGCAGTATTACCCGCACCAACGCCCGTTGACGATGATCACCAGCGGCGGACTGGGCACGATGGGCTTTGGCCTGCCAGCGGCAATTGGCGCGAAGATGGGCAAGCCGGATGAAGAAGTGTGGGCGATTGTGGGCGATGGCGGCTTCCAGATGACGCTGTGCGAACTGGCGACGGCGAAGCAGGAAAATGTGGCCGTGAAGATCGCAATTATCAACAACAACTATCTGGGCATGGTGCGGCAGTGGCAGGAATTCTTTTATGAAGAGCGCTATTACGCGACACCGATGTTCAGCCCTGATTTCGTGAAGCTGGCCGAAGCCTATGGCATTCCGGCGATGCGCGTGACGGATCGCGAACAGATGGAAGAATCGGTGAGATTTGCGCGCGAGCATGAGGGGCCAGTGCTGATTGAGTACATGGTGCAGAAGGAAGAGATTGTGTACCCGATGGTGCCTGCTGGCGCCGATCTGGACAATATGATCCGCCGCCCGAAACCCGGCGAAGTGGAGGTGAGATAATGGGCGATCAAGCTGAAAAACGCAAGCACATACTGGTGGCACTGGTTGAAAATAAGCCGGGCGTATTGAACCGCGTTGCCAGCCTTTTCCGGCGGCGCAATTTCAACGTGGACAGCCTGACGGTGGGGCGCACGCAGCGTTCATTTATGTCACGGATGACGATTGTGGTGGATGGCAGCCGGATTGATGGGCGCAGAATTGCCGCAAACCTGTTCAAGCTGATCAACGTGATTGATGTGGCGGTGGTTTCAGAAGAGCCGCACGTGAGCCGCGATCTTGCCTTGATTAAGGTGCGCGCCAATGATGCTGAATCGCGCAATCATTTGACGCAGATTTGCGACCAATACCCGGCGTACATCGTGGACATCGGGCCAGAGGTGGCGATTGTGCAGATTGCGGCGCAGGAAGACCTGGTGGAAATGCTGATCAAGGAACTGGAGCCGCTGGGCATTGTGGAGATGGTGCGTACCGGCGTGGTGGCGATGGGGCGCGGCGTTCGCATTCTGGACTCGCAGTATGAGCCGGTGATACCCGCGACGAAAAATGGCAACGGGAACGCAGCGTATCAGGTGTATGGGGTGTAAAGCATAACCTCACCCCCTAACCCCACTCCGCATATGGAGAGGGAGGATTCAGGGGAGATGGGTGGGTGCATTTAGGATGGCTTGTAAATCGCCGCTGCATGCCCAATGCGGTGAGCAGCGGGGCAAGCGCGATTGACGCTCAAATTTATTCGGGTATAGGCATACGGAGATAGTTGGTCTCCGTCATCGAGGGAGAAGGTTGTTCAATGGCTACACTGTTTTACGATAAAGATGCCGATCTTTCGCTGCTGAATGGCAAGACGATTGCGGTGATTGGCTATGGCAGTCAAGGTCACGCCCACGCGCTGAACGCAAAGGACAGCGGCGCAAATGTGATTGTTGGCCTGCATGCGGGAAGCAAGAGCGTGGCGAAAGCTGAAGCTGACGGGCTGAAGGTGTTCCCGGTTGGCGAGGCGGTGAAACAGGCAGATATTGTGATGGTGTTGATCCCTGACACCAAGCAGGCGCAGGTTTATCACGACGAGATTGAACCGAATTTGAAGCCAGGGGCGATGCTGATGTTCGCGCATGGTTTCAACATTCACTTCAAGTCAATTGAACCGCCGTCAAATATTGATGTGACGATGGTTGCGCCGAAAGCGCCGGGTCACCGCGTGCGCGAGGTTTTTAAGGAAGGCGCCGGCACGCCGGGTTTGCTGGCGGTGTACCAGGATGCGACCGGTAACGCGAAAGCGCTGGCGATGGCTTATGCGCGAGCGATTGGCTGCACCCGCGCCGGAGTGATTGAGACGACCTTCAAGGAAGAAACGGAAACTGACCTATTCGGTGAGCAGGCGGTTTTGTGCGGCGGCGTGACGGCATTGGTACGCTCGGCATTTGAAACGCTGGTGAAGGCGGGGTATCAGCCGGAAGTGGCGTATTTTGAATGCCTGCACGAACTGAAGCTGATCGTCGACTTGATGTATGAAGGCGGCCTGAGCTACATGTGGTACAGCGTAAGCGATACGGCTGAATATGGCGGCTACGTGGTGGGCGATCATATTGAGCAGGATGTGAAGGAATATTTCGCAGAAGTGATCCATAACATTCAGGATGGATCATTTGCCCGTAAGTGGATCGCTGAAAATCAGGCGGGGCTGCCGGAGTTTAAGCAGCGGCGCAAACGTGAACACGATCTGTTGATCGAAGAAGTAGGCGGCAAACTGCGCCCGATGATGTCATTCCTGAACGCGAAGAGCATCAAGCAGGAGTCGTAGAGAGACCTCACCCCCTGACCCCCTCTCCGTACACAGAGAGGGGGAAATAGGCGGGATGTGATTTTGGCGTAAGCAGGGATTGTTTGATGCAGGTGCGGCGGTATTCTGATCCGGTTGAATTTTATGAGCGCGTAGAGCCTTTTTTGCGAACGCGCGAGGCGGAACACTGCCTGCTGCTGGGACTGAGCAAACGGATCGCTGAGCAGGGTTATGACAAGCCACTGTACGAGGCACTCGTTGAGGTAGATGGCGAGGTGGCGGCGGTTTGTGTACGCACCGCCCCGATGAACGTGATCCTTTCGGAGATGGGCGATCCGGCGTGTGCGGCGCTGTTGGCAGATGATCTACACCTGATTTGGGACGCGCTGCCGGGGCTTTTGGCACCGCCAGAGCCAGCTAAGGCGTTTCATGACCGCTGGTATGAACTGACGGGCGCGATCCCTGAACTGGCGTATCGTGAAACGATTTACCGGCTGGATAAGGTGGTTTACCGCCCGGCGGTTGCCGGTGAGATGGTGAGGGCAACTGAAAAGGATTTTCACCTGCTGCTGGAGTGGATTACCGCCTTTCATATTGAGGCGCTCGGCAATACCACTACGCCGGATGCCGAAGTGATTGTGCGGCGATCCCTGAACGCGCATCATCATGAGGGCGGCATGTTTTTATGGATGGTGGAGGATAACCCGGTATCGCTGGCGGGTTATACCGGACGAACGGCTAACGGGATACGGATTGGCCCGGTATATACACCTCCGGAACAGCGGGGCAACCGCTACGGGATGGCAATTTCAGCGGCGCTTAGCCAGCATTTGCTAGACGGTGGCAGGCGATTTGTGTTTTTGTACGCAGACAGCGATTATGCGCCGTCAAACCATGTGTACCGGAAGATCGGGTATCAACCGGTGGCAAACGCATATCAATACAACTTCCGCGCGGGCGGATGACGGAGTAGACCGATGGACGATAATCCCGGTGTTGTAGGAAGGGGGTGATCCTGTGACTGAAGATGGTCTTGCTGACCTTATGCGATTTGACAAAGCATCTTTAGACTTGAAAGGACACTCCGAAAATGAACAACAACACTGTACCTTCGATTGATGATGTCGTCGTATTTTTTGATACGACCCTGCGTGATGGCGAGCAAAGCCCCGGCGCGACCCTGACCAGCGCTGAAAAGCTGGAAATTGCGCGGCAGTTAAAGCGGTTGGGCGTGGATATTATCGAGGCTGGCTTTCCGGCAGCTTCGCCCGACGATCTGGCGGCGGTGCAGCGTATCGCGCAGGAAGTAGGCACGGAAGACGGGCCAGCGATCTGCGGGCTGGCGCGGGCGGTAGAACGGGATATACGCGTGTGCTGGGAAGGCGTGAAAGATGCCGTCAAGCCGCGAATCCATACTTTCTTAGGCACTTCTGACATTCACCTGCAATATCAAACTGGTTTCAGCCGCCCTCAAGCGCTAGAGACGGTACGCAGCATGGTGGCGCTGGCGCGCAGCCTGTGCGCGGACGTGGAATTCAGCCCGATGGATGCCGGACGCACCGATCCGCAGTTCCTGATTGAGGTGTGCGCGGCGGCGGTGGCTTCTGGAGCAACGACGCTGAATATTCCGGATACCGTAGGCTATGTGACGCCGCAGGAATGGGGCGATTTGATCTCGATGCTGATCGCGGAGACGCCGGGCGCAGGCAAGGGCAGCGGGGTGATCTGGTCGGTACACTGTCATAACGATCTGGGGCTGGCGACGGCGAACACGCTGGCAGGCGTATATGCAGGCGCGCGGCAGGTAGAAGTAACGATCAACGGCATTGGCGAACGCGCAGGGAATACCAGCTTAGAAGAAGTGGCGATGGCGCTGCAAACGCGACCCCAGTTCTATAACCTGCGGACGCATATTAACAGCCGCGAGATTGTGAAAACCAGCCGGATGGTGAGCAATTACACTGGCATGCACGTGCAGGCAAACAAGGCAATTGTGGGCGCGAATGCGTTTGCCCATGAAGCGGGCATTCATCAGGATGGGATGCTGAAGAACGCCAGCACTTACGAGATCATGACGCCGGAAAGTGTGGGCTGGACACAGAGCCGATTGGTGCTGGGCAAGCACAGCGGACGGCATGCGCTGAAGGTGCGTTTGCAGGAACTGGGCTATGAACTGGATAAAGACCAGTTGAACGCGGTGTTTGAGCGGTTCAAGGTGCTGGCAGATGCCAAGAAAAACGTGACGGATGCCGACCTTGAAGCATTGATGACGGATGAGCTTCATCGCCCGGTGGAATATTTCAAACTGGAAGAGATTCAGGTGACGTGTGGCACGATGGGCATGCCGACGGCAACCGCCAAAATGACCAACCCTGACGGCGAAACGGTGATTCATGCGGCGGTTGGGACTGGCCCGGTAGATGCCTGCTACCGCGCGGTGGATGCGATTGTGCAGTCTCCAAACACGTTGATTGAGTACAGCGTACACAGCGTGACGGCAGGGATTGACGCGCTGGGCGAGGTGACGGTACGCATTGCTGATCCTAATACGGGACGGTCATTCGGAGGCTATGGCGCGGATGACGATATCATCGTGGCTAGCGTGAAGGCGTATCTGGCGGCGCTGAACCGGATGGTTGCCGGACTGGGCTTAGGCACACAGGTGAAGCCCGAAGGTGAAGCTGCGACCGTCGCGATTGGAGATTAGGCGCTATATGATGCCGGTTGACGTAAAAGCATCAGTTCAGCGGCAGTTTGGCAGCGTAGCTGAAGAATACGCGGCCAGCGTCGTTCACGCGCAAGGCGCCGATCTGGGGCAGATGGTGACGCTGGCGGCGCTGACTGGAAGCGAGACCGTGCTGGACGCAGGGTGCGGAGCAGGACATACGGCGCTGGCTTTTGCGCCACGCAGCGCGCGGGTGATCGCGTATGACCTGACCGAAACGATGCTGACGCAGGTGGAACGGCTGGCGAATGAACGCGGGCTGACGAATTTGGAGACGCGGCTGGGCGACGTTGAGGCGCTGCCTTTTGAGGACGCCAGTTTCGACCTTGTAGTAACACGATACAGCGCGCATCATTGGCCGAACCCGGAAGCGGCGCTGCGAGAATTTCGGCGGGTGGTGAAGCCGAATGGACGGGTGCTGATGGGCGATATTGTGGCGCCGGATGCGCCAGCAGCCGATACGTTCCTGCAAACGCTTGAGCTGGTGCGGGATATTTCGCATGTGCGCGATCACAGCACCAAACAATGGCTGGAGATGTTTGCGAGAACAGGCTTTGCGGCAGAAGTGGCGTTTACGTGGCGCTTACCGCTGAAATTTGAGGCGTGGGTTAAGCGGATCGGAACCCCTGCGCCGTATGTGGCGATTTTGCAACAGTTGATGACGGATGCGCCCGCTGAAGCGCACGCATATTTTGAAATTCAGCCGGATTTTACGTTTACATTAGATGGCGCGCTGCTGATGGCAGCGCCGGTGTAGTGGATTGAAGGTTCTATGACGACACAGACGCCCCAAACGTTATTTGAAAAGGTGTGGAATCAACACCTTGTACGCCCGCAGACGGCTGATTTGCCGGCGGTGCTGTACATTGATTTACACCTTGTGCATGAAGTGACCTCACCGCAGGCGTTCACACAGCTTCGCGAGCGTGGATTGACAGTGCGCCGCCCGGATAGGACGCTGGCGACGATGGATCACAGCACGCCGACCACGCCGCGCGGCGCAGATGGCTTGATTCCGGTGACCGACGCGATGGCGGCAGCACAGCTTGAGGTGATGCGGAAGAACTGCGGCGATTTTGGCATCCGCCTGTTTGATCTTGGCACGCGCAATCAAGGGATTGTGCATGTGATCGGGCCGGAGCAGGGGATTACGCAGCCGGGCATGACGATTGTATGCGGCGACAGCCACACCAGCACACATGGGGCGTTTGGCGCGCTGGCTTTCGGGATTGGCACGAGCGAAGTAGCGATGGTGCTGGCGAGCCAATGCCTGCTGCAAAACAAGCCGAAAACGATGGCTGTGCGGGTGAACGGCAAGCTGGATGCAGGGGTGACGGCGAAGGATATCATTCTGGGGATCATCGCGAAGATCGGCATCGGCGGCGGCACAGGCTACGTGTTTGAGTATATGGGCGAGGCGATTCGCGGCCTGAGCATGGAAGGCCGAATGACGATTTGCAATATGTCTATTGAGGGCGGCGCGCGTGCGGGCATGATCGCGCCGGACGAGACGACCTTCAATTATGTATATGGCAAACCACACGCGCCGAAGGGCGCAGATTGGGACGCGGCGGTTGCAGGCTGGCGCAACCTGCCAAGCGATGAAGGCGCGACTTTTGACAGCGAAGTGACGCTGGAAGCGGATGAACTGGTGCCGATGATCACCTACGGGACGAATCCGGGCATGGGCATGCCGATCACCAGCAGCGTGCCTGATCCTGACCGCGCAACGGATGTAAGCCATAAGATGGCGCTGGATAAGGCGCTTACGTATATGGGATTGCAGCCGGGCGAACGCCTGTTAGGCAAGCCGGTAGATGTGGTGTTCATTGGAAGCTGCACTAACAGCCGGATCACTGATCTGCGCGAAGCAGCGAAGATTATGCGCGGCCACAAAGTTGCTGAAGGCGTGCGGGTGATGGTGGTTCCCGGCTCGCAGCAGGTTAAAGCACAGGCTGAAGCCGAAGGGCTGGATCGCGTGTTCAAAGAGACCGGCGCGGAATGGCGCGAAGCCGGATGCTCGATGTGCATCGCGATGAACGGAGACCAGCTACAGCCGGGGCAGTATGCGGTGAGCACCAGCAACCGTAATTTTGAGGGGCGACAGGGCAAGGGCGGACGCACATTCCTTGCCAGCCCGCTGACAGCGGCGGCGACGGCGATCAACGGCGTGATTACTGATCCACGCGAGGTTATTCACCCCACCGCTTGATCCCTACTCTATACGTGGAGAGGGGAAAAAGCGGATTCGTGGGGCTGTGGAGCAAGGTTAGTAGAGACGCCGATTGATGGCGGTAGTGGCATAGGATAGGGACGATGGAACCGATAAAGACCTTTAGCGGCAAGGTGGTTGCTTTGCCGATCAACGATATTGACACCGATCAGATCATTCCGGCGCGCTATTTGAAGGTGACGGATAAAGCGGGATTAGGCGCGGCGTGCTTTTCAGACTGGCGTTACGAAAGCGACGGCACGCCGAAACCGGATTTCGTGTTGAATCAGCCGGAACATCAGGGCGCGGTGGTACTGATCGGCGGGAACAACTTTGGCTGCGGTAGTTCACGCGAGCATGCACCCTGGGCGCTGATGGGTGCGGGATTTAAGGCGGTGATCAGCACCTATTTCGCGGATATTTTCAAGAATAATTCGCTCAAGAATGGCCTGCTGCCGGTGATTGTAGATGAAGAAACGCACCAGCAGTTGATTAGCCTTGCGCAAGAAGATGCAGATACGACTATTACCGTTGATCTGGCGGCGCAAATGGTGACACTGCCGGATGGGCGGCAGGTTGGCTTCCCGATTGACGGGTTCTCCAAACACTGCCTGCTTAACGGCGTGGATCAGCTGGGCTATGTGCTGAGCCTTGAGGAGAACATTCAGGCATATGAGGGGGCTAATCCCGCGCGCGTCAACACCCTGGAACCGGCATAGGAGCATTGTGCGATTATGACGCAAGCCGCTAGAAGCGTTGCCATATACGACACGACACTGCGAGATGGAACCCAACGCGAGGGGATTGCCCTTTCGCTGCCAGACAAACTGCGCGTGACGGAAATGCTGGATCAACTGGGCGTCGCCTATATTGAGGGCGGATGGCCGGGCAGCAATCCGAAAGACGCAGGGTATTTTGAGGCGGTACAGGGGATGACGCTGCATCACGCAAAGATTGCGGCGTTTGGCAGCACCTGCCGCAAGAACACACCGCCGCAAGAGGACGCCAATATTCAGGCGCTGGTGGATGCGAAAACGCCAGTAGTGACGGTGGTGGGTAAAACTTCGATGCTGCATGTGACCGACGTGCTGCAAACCACGCCGGAAGAAAACTTGCGGATGATCAGGGACAGCCTTGCTTATTTGAAGTCGCTGGGCAAGGAAGTGATTTACGATGCCGAGCATTTCTTTGATGGCCTGAAACTTGATCTGGAGTATGCGCTGGAGACGATTGGCGCGGCGATTGCTGGCGGCGCTGACGTGGTGGTGCTGTGCGATACCAACGGCGGATCAATGCCCTGGGAAGTGGCACGCTATGTTGATCTGGTACACCGTACATTCCCTGATGTGCCGCTGGGCATTCACACCCATAATGACGGGGAACTGGCGGTAGCCAATTCGCTGGCGGCTGTGGATGCGGGCGTGGTTCAGGTACAGGGCACGATCAACGGCTACGGCGAACGCTGCGGCAACGCCAACCTGATCAGCATCATGGGCGATTTGGAACTGAAGATGGGCATCCGCTGCCTGCCGGATGGAAGCCTGCGGCATTTGACGAAAGTTTCGCGGGCGGTGGCCGAAATTGCCAACCTTGCGCCGGATAATCACCATGCGTATGTGGGCAAGAGCGCATTCGCGCATAAAGGCGGGATTCACGTGGCGGCGATTCGGCGCAACGTGGACAGCTACCAGCATATTGATCCGGCGTTGGTAGGCAACGAGATGCGGATTCTGGTCTCTGACCTTTCGGGGCAGGGCAACTTGCTGAGCAAAGCGGAAGAATTCGGCCTCGACGTGAGCAAAGCCGAAGCGGTACGGGTATTGGATGAGATCAAGCGGCTGGAAAGCCAGGGCTACGTGTTTGAAGGCGCAGAGGCTTCGGTGGCTGTGCGTTTGCACCGCGCAAAGCCAGACTACAAGCCGCTGTTTACGCTGATTGATTTCACGGTGATCGTGGAAGATCGGCGCGGACGCGGGGAACTGGCCGAAGCGATGGTGAAGCTGGACATTGATGGCGATGTAGTACACACGGCGGCGGAAGGAAACGGGCCGGTGAATGCGCTAGACCTTGCGCTGCGTAAAGCGTTGATCCCACGCTACCCGCAGATTACAGATTTTCAACTGGCAGATTACAAAGTGCGTATTCTGGACAGCGCCAACGGTACAGCGGCGACTACACGTGTGCTGATTGACACGCAGAACGGCAGCCAACGCTGGAGCAGCGTCGGCGCGGGGCAAAATATTATTCGCGCGTCATGGCTGGCGCTGGTGGACAGCGTGGAATATGGGCTGTGCGTTGCGCCGAAAGACGAGAAGGAAGCGGTGGCGGATTAAGCCGTTAATCTATTCACGTCGAGAGGCGGGCAAGGCATCATCTCATCCAGATGGGATGATGCAGGGGCAAGACACGTCTTGCCCTTACAAAGCCTCTATAAAGCCCCTACAAAATGGCGCAGGATTTATAGATATTGTGGCGCAGCGGCTGGCGATGGTATGCGCGTGAGTCACGCTACAATAGTGGGTCATATTTTGGATTGCTACTTGAGGGACGGATTTCATGAAGGCAAGGATTACGGTTGTTTCCGGCGATGGCATCGGGCCGGAAGTGACAGGCGCGGCGATTGCTGTGCTGCAAAAAGTCGCCAGTAAATACGGGCATGACTTCAGCTTTGAGGAAGGTTTGATCGGCGGGATAGCGATTGACAATACAGGCACGGCGCTGCCCGACGAGACAATCAAGCTGGCAGAAGGTTCGGACGCGATTTTGCTGGGCGCGGTGGGTGGCCCGAAGTGGGATAACCCTACGGCAGCGGTGCGACCGGAACAAGGTTTGCTGAAGATTCGCAAGCATTTTGACCTGTTCGCGAATTTGAGGCCGGTGAAAACGTATCCCGCGCTGGCGCAGTATACGCCGCTCAGACCGGAAATTCTGGATAATGTGGATATGCTGTTCATTCGCGAACTGACGGGCGGCATTTATTTTGGCAACCGTCAGGAACAGGGCGATGGCGACAGCGCGTTTGATACTGAGCAATACAGCGTGCCAGAGGTGGAGCGCGTGGCGGCAGTGGCCTATCGCGCGGCGCAGGGACGGCGGAAGAAGCTGACCTCAATTGACAAGGCGAATGTGCTGGCATCGTCGCGGTTGTGGCGGCGGGCGGTGGTTAAGCTGAACGAAGACTATCCGGATGTGGCGCTGGATCATGTGCTGGTAGACGCGATGACAATGTACATGATGACGCGGCCATCCAGCTTTGACGTGATGGTAGCCAACAACATTTTTGGCGATATTCTGACTGATGAGGCTTCGGTACTGGCGGGATCGCTGGGGATGCTGCCTTCGGCTTCGCTGAGCGGCGGGACGATGGGGCTGTATGAGCCGGTGCATGGCAGCGCGCCAGACATTGCGGGACAGGGCAAAGCCAACCCGACGGGCGCGATTTTGAGCGCGGCGCTGCTGCTGCGTTACAGCCTGCAACTGGAAGATGAGGCCAAGGCGGTTGAGGCGGCGGTAGATGCGACACTGGCATCGGGCGCGCGAACAGCAGATATTACGCCGCGTGGCAGCGCATATGTGAGCACGACGGAATACGCACAGGCGGTCATTGAGGGGATTTAAGATCGCCCGCCAGCCTGAACGAGCGCGCTGGAAATGCCCGCTAAAGCAGGCTGAAAATAGCTGTATTCAGGCAACCTTGATACTGGCGAGTGAACCAGAGACTCGCCCGTATGCATGGCGTGAGGCTTGACCGGTGGACGCCGGATTGTGCGCGATTAGCGATTGCGGGGAAGATCAACTTCAGTGCCGTCGCTAGAGATGGTGTCTTGACCTGAGGGGCGGGAAGTTGTGATGACTTCGCCCATCGCTGAAGCTGACAGGTAGAACGCTCCACGCCGGCCAGCGGCGGACATAGTTTCCCATGTGGACGCGCGCAAGGCACAGAAGGCCAGCGCGATAAAATATTCTGACCAATTGCCTGCCTGTTCCAGATTTTCCCTGACAATATTGCGTATCGAGAAAATTGGCTTGAGTTCATCGGGAATGGTGGTAAAAGCCGCGCCTGCTGAGCCGTTGATCTCATGTACTGCTTCGCGGGCATCGTCCCAATCCTGCCCGTAGGCGGGCATTACGTAAGCGTCTAATAAACTCACTTCCAGACACGCCCAATCAAATAAAGTGTGACCGGTGCGCGCCTGCGCGAAGTCGATCAGGAAGGCGGCCTGATGATGCCCGACGAGAATATTGCCGAGATGCAGATCGCCATGAATGCGGCTGAGCGAGCCGTTGACGTACCGATCCAGCAGGTCGTCATAGAGGATCAGGGGATTAGGCAGATACGCCCCGTGTACCAGACCGGGGATGACGGGGGTGGTCAGATCAAAATCGGGCGCAAGTTCGGCAATCGCCATTTGCAGGATTTCGTCGCGGGTTTTCCACAGGCGGCCTGAAATACGCTCGACCAATTCGCCGCGAAAATGAGCATCTTTTTCAAGATTCATGCCGCGCACTTCTATCTTATAGGCGCGTTTGGCGGCTTCGGTGCCGCGACCACTGGACAGCACAATGCTGCCGCGATCCGCGTTTATGCGGTGAATCGAGAACTCTTCTATGGCAATGCTCGCGCCATAATCGGCCTTTTTAATTCTTGAACGGCGCACCGGGTCTTTGATGACAAGCGCGGTTGGATCGTCGGTGGCTCCGTATTCGAGGGTAACTAACGGCGGAAGCAGCCAATCGTATTCCGTCCATACCTGAAAGCGATAAGGCCTGCGCTGCATCCACCATGTTTTGCCGAAGCGCTGATAGAGATCGGCATAAATCCACTGGCTGAAGGCGTCGGCAGACTGATCTTGCGCGGCGGCACGCATGTCACGCACCATGCCGCTGTCATCTGTAACGAAGGTGTATTTTAGCCCGGCAAGGTCGCTGGATTCGATGGTGACCGGGAAATCTTCAAGGCGGGCGGTGAGGGGCGGCAGCGATTCTTTGATGATCTGTTCGTAACGCTGGGCTTCGTCAAGGATGGTATCTGACTTATCGATCTTGACTACAACAGGCGCATTTTCGAGGTTATCGCTGCCGAAAGCAGTGACGACCAGAATCAGGGCAGAGGTGTAGCCACCCTGTAACTGCGCTTCAATACGAATACGGCCATTTCCGTAGAACAGGCGGCGAAGAAGGGCGTAATGTTCGTCGCGCAGCGGGGTATCGGGCGAATATTGCTGCCCAAACTCGATTTGGACAGTGGGCGAGGTTGGAGTGGGTAGGGTGGATGGCGTTGGGTTTAACAGCACGTTTCTGGCTTCATCGGTGGTGATGCCGAGCGAATGGAGCGCGCGAATCGGGATGCTGTCATTTTCTTCGAGAATGGCTTCGAGCAGTTCCTGCTCGGTAATTTCACTTAGGCCGTGTTCCAACATCAAATCGTTAGCGATACCCATGACCATATCGGCGCGGGGGGTGTAGGGCGCACCCGCAAACATGCGCTGGGTAGTGCCTTTGCCCGTGCGACGGCGAATCTCGTCAATGACGTAATCAGTCGTAAGGCCGTGACGCTCAACGATGCTGGCGGCGAGGCTTTCACGGGCTTTTAACATGCCTATGAACAGATGCTCGACGCCGATGAAATAATGCTGCATACGCGCCGATTCCTGGCGAGCATTGATTTGAATGTCTTTGAGAGTTACGTCGCTCATTCGGCGATCCCGTCCTGAATGCGAAACCAAGTACGCCCGACGCGGAATAACTGGCCTAATTCGATAGGAATGCTGCCGCTAACGCGGGCTTCGTCGTCATCGTCCAGTTCAAGGAAGGTGCCATTTTTGCTGTCGCAGTCTTCTAACCACCAGCGCTGACCGCGAAAGTACAATCTGGCGTGATAACGCGAGGCGAAGCTGTCGTAACGCAGCCAGATGTCATTGTCCTCTTTGCGACCAAAACGCACAGCCCAACCAGCATCACCCGAAATGCCATCGCCATTTTCTGAGGAGAGCGACACCAGGCGGCCATCTTCAACGCCGCTCATAAACATAATGTCAACTGAAATGCTCATAGGTAGAAAATAACCCTGATGCGAATTTTTGAGGTCAATCTGCATTCAGTATACCTATAATCGCGGGTACGTGTTGGAGGAAAGGGGCGATACGCGGAAAGCGAGATTTAGCGCCCTCCATTGATTTGGGCGCTTGACCCGGTTACAAGGCTGTGTTATCTTCTCTCTATTGCAACTTCACAAAAGAATATCTGCGTACTCTTATCCAGAGCGGTGGAGGGATCGGCCCTTTGAAACCGCGGCAACCTCGTCCATGTGACGAACGGTGCTAACTCCGACAGAGATGTCTGAAAGATGAGAGCGTTCTGCAAGCATAAACCTGCATGTTAGACGCACATCAAAAGACTTCTTTGGGAAGTCTTTTTTGTTGGCTGGTGCCCGGAATAAAACACGCGGGCGCGAATAGGGTCTAGTCGAGGAGATGGTAAGCCCAGATGGACGAACAACTCAACAATTTCCTGAATGCTTCTGAAAATGATGCGTCTGACAATGGCAGCAGCACACGCTCGGTGCATGCTGGAACCCGCCGCAACAAAGCGTCTAACAGCCTGACCGAACCCGTGGTGCAAACGGCGACGTATACCTTCCGCGATACGCAAGACCTGATTGACTTCATGGAGCGCAAGACGTGGGGCGACGGTGATGACCGCGAAGAATATGGTCGTTACGGCAACCCGACGGTTAACGCGGTAGAACGCCGTTTGGCAGCGCTTGATGGGGGCGATGATGCGGTGCTGTATGCATCGGGGATGAACGCGACGACATCGGCGCTGCTGACCATCTTATCGGCTGGCTCACACATCATCATGACCGATGATTGTTACCGCCGAACCCGCCAATTCTGTCAGACTTTTCTGGTGCGTTTGGGCGTAGAAACCACGATTGTGCCGATGGGCGATTATGAGGCGATGGAAGCCGCGATTATTCCGAAGCGCACACGCCTGATCATTTCGGAAAGCCCGACGAACCCGTATCTACGGATTGCCGATCTGGAAAAGCTGGCGGCATTGGGCAAGCATTACCGCGTGATGACGATGATTGACAGCACGTTTGCCACGCCGATCAATCAACGCCCGCTGGAGTGGGGCATTGACTTTGTGATTCACAGCGCAACCAAATACCTGAGCGGTCATAACGATATACTGGCGGGCGTGCTGGTAGGGCGCGGTGACCGGATGAAGGCGCTGCGAGATGGGCGCGGCATTCTGGGCGGCATGGTTGACCCACATGCTGCGTTTCTACTGGATCGCGGCATCAAGACGCTGGGCGTGCGTATGGGACAGCAGAACGCGAACGCTTTCGCCGTGGCGCAATATCTGGAAGCCCACCCGGCGATTGAGCGAGTGTGGTATCCGGGGCTGCCGTCGCATCCGGATTATGAAGTCGCAACCGAGCAAATGGTGGGGTTTGGCGGCGTGGTGACATTCGAGGTGAAGGGCGATTTGAAGATCACCAGCGATTTCATTGACCGCCTTCGTATTCCGTATATTGCGCCCAGCCTTGGCGGTGTAGAAAGCCTGATTGAGCAGCCTGCGCTGGTGAGCTATTACGACAAGACGACTGAAGAGCGTCTGGCTTTGGGGATGAAAGATAATCTGGTGCGCTTCGCGGTGGGTATTGAGGACACTGACGACATACTGAACGATCTGGAACAGGCGCTAGCGGCGGTACCGACTTACAAGACGCACGTGCGCCAACTGGCGGCGATGTGGGAACAGCGGTTCCGCACATAAAGGGGGACTCTGGCGCGGCAGCGCTACTATAGATTTTCATGTGAGGGCAAGCGCATTTGTTAGAAAGCGGCTTGCCCTCACTGCTGAAAGCGCGGGATAGGCTATGCGTCAGCGAACTGGATGCCTTCGACGATAGCGCGGATGGCTTCGAGCGAATCGCTGGCATTATGCACGTGATTGGCGTAATGCGGTTCAATGCCATCCAACTCACCGCGATGGTAGTTAATGGTCGCTTCGGCATCTTTGAGGACGTGGCCGGTGAGAATGCCGACGACGGTTTCACCGCGACGAATTTCGCCTTTTTCAACTAACTTGCGAATACCTGCGAGCGAGCAAGCCGAGGCGGGTTCACAGCCGATACCGGTGCTGTCGATCAGGGCTTTAGCGTCCATGATTTCCTGATCAGTCACTTCTTCAACTGCGCCTTCCGTCCACTGAACAGCTCGCACCGCTTTCGGGTAGTTGACCGGATTGCCGATTTTGATAGCGGTGGCGATGGTATCGGCGTGAACTGACTCGAAGTGCTCGAAACCGTTCTGATAAGCACGATACAGCGGATTAGCCCCTTCCGCCTGAATAATGGCGATGCGCGGGAGTTTGTTAATCAGGCCGAGTGTATACAGTTCACGCAAGCCTTTGCCAAACGCGGAACTATTGCCGAGGTTGCCGCCGGGGCAGACGATCCAGTCCGGGGCGTTCCAGCGCAACTGCTGCATGACCTCAAACATGATGGTCTTTTGACCTTCCAAACGGAAGGGGTTGACCGAGTTGAGGACATAGATATTGAGTTCGGCGGAAAGCTGGCGCACAAGCTGGATGTTCCGGTCAAAATCGGCATTTACGCTGATACAGGTTGCGCCGTAAGCGACTGCCTGCGCGAGTTTGCCGATGGCGACCTGCTTATTCTGAAACAGAACGATACCCTGCAAGCCAGCAAAGGCGGCATAAGAAGCGAGAGAAGCCGATGTGTTGCCGGTGGAGGCGCAAGCGACGCGATTCATGCCCAGCACACGCGCTTGAGAAACGCCCCCGGTCATGCCGCGATCTTTGAACGAGCCGGTCGGGTTTTCACCTTCGTGCTTCAGATACAGGGTTTTGACGCCTGCATAGTCGGCTAGCTTTTGCTGCTTATAGAGGTTGGTATTGCCCTCTGGGCGGCTGACGATAAGATCGAAGGGGATTTCGGGATTGACCAGCTCTTTATAACGCCAGACGCCGCTGTTATACGGGGTGTCTAAAGAGCCGAGACGTGAATCGAATAACTGGCGCGAGACTTGCGAGCGGAGCGCATCAAGGTCATGGGTCACGTCCAGCAAGCCGCCGCAAGCCGTACAGGTGTAGATCACCTGTGTCGTTGGGTATTGCTGTCCGCAGTCCATACATTGTAAGATGCTGCCCATGATTCGCCTCGTTGTACGCTGATTTGCCTAAAAGGATAACATTGCTAATGCCGTTGTCTAGTGCAGAGGCGTTCGCGCCAGCTACCGTCGCCAATTTAGGTGTGGGTTTTGACATCCTGGGTCTGGCGGTCGATGGAGCAGGGGATACTATTCGCGCCGAACTGACCGCGACGCCGGGCGTGGTGATCCGCGAGATCGTTGGCGATCATGGCAAGCTGCCACGCGATCCGCTCAAAAATACGGCGGGGATTGCGGCGGCGGCGGTGCTTAAAGCGGTGAATGCTTCGTCAGGCATGGCGCTGACGATCCATAAAGGGCTGCCGCTTGCCAGCGGGCTGGGCAGCAGCGCGGCGAGCGCGGTTGCCGGGGCAGTCGTGGCAAATGCGCTGTTGGGCGAACCGCTCACGCGCGATCAACTGCTGGAACATGCGCTGGAAGGCGAGGCGGCGGTTACCGGCTATCACGCAGATAATATTGCGCCGTGTTTGTACGGTGGGATCACGCTGTCTTATGGCGTGACATCGGGCGAGATTGTGCGCCTGCCGGTTCCGGAAGGGCTGCATCTGGCGCTGATCACGCCGCATATTGAAGTGCTGACCGCAAAGGCGAGGGCGGTGCTACCCGCGAACGTGCCTCTAAAAACGATGGTGGCGCAGACCGCAGGGGTGGCGCGGCTGATTCACGCGATTTATCAAGGCGATGTGGCGCAGATGGCGGCGGCGATGGAAACGGATACGGTGGTTGAACCAGCACGTTCGCATCTGATCCCGCATATTGCTGAAGCGCGGAGACTGGCGAAAGAGGCTGGCGCGCTGGCGCTGGTGATCAGTGGGGCGGGGCCGACACTGTGCGCGGTTTGTGATCACGCTGATGCGGCGCTTTTAACGGCGCAGGCGGTGACCGCCCTGTATGAGGACGCGGGCATTGGCGCGGATCGGCGAGTAGGGACGGTGCTGGCAAGCGGGGCGTATGTGATTTAGCCCTCTACCGCTTTTGGGCGCTGTCACGCTTAGGCTGATGAGGTTTCGCCTCGACAGTAAACAGGCTTAGTAGATATTATTGTTTGACGGCATCATCTGGACTGCCTGGTTCGTTTGTGAAATTGTTGACAAATGAAAGCTGAATTTCTATACTTCGTCTCTCGCGAAAGTGTGTTTCTTTTGCGTGCCTGAATGTCGAAAGAGTTCTTATGGTAGAGCAAGTCAAAAATTTCATTGCAGGCCGCTGGGTGGACTCTTCCTCTGGCGAAACCTTCAACAGCATCAACCCCGCGACTGAAGAAGTTCTTGCGACCGCACCCAACAGCAACAGCCATGATGTAGAGTCTGCCGTTCAAGCGGCGAAAGCCGCATTTAAGGAATGGCGGCTGGTGCCCGCGCCGCGACGCGGTGAAGTGCTGTACAAGGTGGCGCAAATTCTGGAAGCGCGCAAAGAAGCGCTATCCAGTGTGATGACTCAGGAAATGGGCAAGGTTATCACTGAGGCGCGCGGCGATGTGCAAGAAGCCATTGATATGGCTTACTTCATGGGTGGCGAAGGCCGCCGCATGCATGGCTATACCGCACCCGTAGAAATGCCGAATAAATTTGGTATGGCGCTGCGCGAGCCAGTGGGCGTGGTCGGGCTGATCACACCCTGGAATTTCCCGGTGGCAGTGCCAAGCTGGAAGATGCTGCCAGCACTTGTGGCGGGAAACGCTGTGATCTGGAAGCCAAGCGAGGAAACGCCGTATACGGCTGCTGAATTTGTGAAAGTGTTTGAAGAAGCCGGACTGCCAGCGGGGGTGTTGAACCTGATTGCCGGGGCGGGCGCGGCGGGAAGCGCTCTGGTGCAGCATCCGGGCGTGCGGGTGATTTCGTTCACGGGGTCTACCGACACTGGCACGAAGGTGTATACGGCAGCGGCAGCGCTAGGCAAAAAGGTGGCGCTGGAGATGGGCGGCAAGAACGCGATCATCGTTATGGATGATGCGAATCTGGAACTGGCGGTGCAGGCGATTACGTGGAGCGCATACGGCACGACTGGACAGCGCTGCACGGCAACCAGCCGCTTGATTGTGCAGCGGGGTATTGCTGCAAAGCTGATTGAGGCGCTGGTGGCGAAGGCTGAAACGCTCAAGCTGGGTTATGGCGTCGAGAACGGCATTGAAGTTGGCCCGTTGGTGAATCAGAAGGCGCTGGATAAAGTTGAAAAATACGTGGCGATTGGCCGCGAAGAAGGCGCACGGGTGGCGATTGGCGGGGCGCGGGCAGGCGAGCAGGGTTTCTTCTACCAGCCGACGTTGTTTGCAGGGGTGACGCGCGAGATGCGTATCGCCCGGGAAGAAATCTTTGGCCCGGTGCTTTCGGTGATCGAAGTGGATACGCTGGAAGAAGCGATTGAAGTGAACAATGAGGTTGCTTACGGGCTTTCCAGCAGCATCTTCACTGAAAATGTGAACGCCGCGTTCCGGGCAATTCGTGATTTGACGACAGGCATTGTGTATATCAATCACGGTACTACCGGGGCTGAGATACAGTTTCCATTTGGCGGCACGCGGGGCACTGGCAATGGTATGCGCGAAGCCGGGCAAACTGCGCTAGATTCGTTCACTGAATGGAAGTCAGTTTACGTAGATTACAGCGGCCGCCTACAGCGCGCACAGATAGACAACCGCGAATAAGATAGTGAATTCCATTCTGGACTATGCAGAGTGTGAAATTCACCTGTTACCTGTGTTAAAATAGGCTTCTATGGACGTTAACCCTCGGTCGTTAACCTGGGAAGCGACCTATGAAATAGTACTTGCTCTGATTGAGCAGTATCCTGACATGGATCTTGATCAGGTTGGGATAGAGCAGTTAAATCGGTGGGTAGTTTCGCTCCCGGGCTTTGCCGATGAGCCGGCACTTGCAAATGAAGCGATACTCATGGAAATTTTGCGTGAGTGGTACGAGGAGGTCAGCGCCAGATGAGCAGTCTGGATTTGCGCCAACTGCATGACACGGAATTCCCAATCCCTGATGAGATGCAGGGTAACCTTGCGATCACAAGTTTAAGCAAGGTGTATAACTGGAGCCGGCGCTCCTCGGTTTGGCCGATGCTTTTCGGCTTAGCCTGCTGCGCCATTGAGATGATCGCGACGGCGGCATCGCGTTATGATACCGCGCGTTTCGGCATGGAAGTGATGCGCGCCAGCCCGCGACAAAGCGACTTGATGATCGTTTCCGGCACGGTGACCAAGAAGATGGTGGTGCCGATTGTGCGCCTGTACAACCAGATGCCAGAGCCTAAGTACGTGATTGCGATGGGCGCGTGTGCCAGCGGCGGCGGCCCTTTCAAGGAAGGGTACAACGTCGTTTCGGGTATGGATCAGTATGTGCCGGTGGATGTGTATATTCCCGGATGCCCGCCAACCCCGCAGGCATTGATCAATGGCTTGATCGCGCTGCAAAAGAAGATTGATGGTCAATCGCTTGCGAACATGGATGATGTGCCATGGTACGGCGTAGGCCCGTCTGACCCGGTGCCGATTCCGATTTTGGGGCCGGATATTATTGATCCCCGCCAGATGGGGATGATTCGTGAGCAGGCGATGCTGGCGGCAGCAGGGCAGCCTTACGGCGTGCGCGAACTGCCCGCAGTGGCGATGCAGATTGCGACGAAGAAAATTTCGGCAGGCGCGGCAGTGGCCGCAGTTTCTGCTGCTTCGGTGGTTGTTGACGCTGAGGCGGAAGCTGCCCGACTTGAGCGGCGCCAGGAAGCAGTAGCGCGTAAGCGCGCGCTGCTGGCGAAGAGTTAGGACGATCGAGGAATCATGACTGATCAGATGATTGCACCTGTTCGCCCTGAAACGGTAGATGTTGATGCCGCAATCGGCATTTTGAAAGAACGCTTTCCCGATGCGGTGAAAGACGATACCCGTGAAGGGTATGTTGGCGTGGTGGTGGAGCGCAGCCAACTGGTGGAAGTAGCTACGGCTATCCGCGATGAATTGGGCTTTGATTATCTTTCCAGCGCAACTGCTGTAGATTATCTTGGCATCGAAGATTCAATGGAGATGGTGTATCACGCCTATCGCATTAGCGGCGGCAAGCCGCTGGTGTTTAAGGCGCAAACGCCGCGTGAAAATTCGAGTATCCCATCGCTGATTGACATATGGCCGGGCGTGGATTTTCAAGAGCGCGAAGCCTACGATCTGTATGGCATTTCATTCCCTGGTCACCCGAACCAGAAGCGCATCTTAATGTGGGAAGGCTTCAACGGCCACCCGATGCGCAAGGACTGGAAAGAAGCCTATTACGAAGCTGAACTGAAGCCGTTTGAAAGCCGCTGGCCGAAAGGCTATGTGCGCCGCTCTGAAGAGCTAAACATATTCGGCAAGAATGTCGCTTATCCGGCAGATTTTGACTTAAGCCGGTTGAGCGATGATACCGAAGCATCCCTGTATGCGGGTATGGGGCTAGGCGTTGATGTTGAGGCGCTGAACAGCGATGAGGAACTCAAGACAGACCGCTTAGTGGTCAATCTTGGGCCGCATCACCCCAGCACGCACGGCGTGTTCCGCATGGTGGTGACGCTGAACGGCGAAACGATTGAAACGCTTGAGCCGGTGATGGGGTATCTGCACCGCAACCATGAGAAGATCGGCGAGCGCAACGCATGGAATCATAACATGCCGTTCACCGACCGGCTGGATTATATTTCCAGCATGAGCAACAACCTCGGCTATGCGCTGGCGGTTGAGCAGCTAATGTCTCGCGGTATGCGTTATACCCCGCCGACCTACCGGGCGGAAGTGATTCGCGTGCTGATGGTTGAACTGACGCGGATTGTTAACCACCTGTGGGCGATTGGCTTCCTGCTAAACGATCTCGGCGCGTTCTTCACCCCGGCGCTGTATGCAATTGCCGAACGCGAGAAGATTCTGGACTTCTTTGAGGCGACAGCCGGCTCGCGTTTGATGTGCAATTACATGCGCTTTGGTGGTGTGTTTAAGGACATCCCCGAACGGATTCGCAGCACCGCGAACCTGTTGAATGATAAGGTTCGTGACTTTGAGACGACTCAATACCTGACGCAGTTGATCACAGAAACGCTGCCGCGCGCGGTAGATGAGTTGGATACGTTCCTGACTGATAGCGAAATTATCAAGACCAGAACTATAGGCGTTGGCTATCTTCCGACGGAAACAGCGATTGCCTACAGCGCGGCTGGCCCACTGCTGCGCGGCAGCGGCGTGGCATATGATGTTCGCCGTGCCGAGCCATACAGCATTTATCCAGAGCTGGATTTTGACGTTGCCGTTCGCTACAACGGCGATATTTATGACCGCTACCTGCTGCGTATTGATGAGATGCGCGAAAGCCTGCGCATTTTGAAGCAGATTTTGCCACGCCTTGAGCGCACGAAAGGCGAAAGCTTCTTCTCTGGCAACAAGGCGGTTTACATGCCGCGTGTCGCGATTGGCGAGGCATATGGCCGGGTGGAAAACCCGAAAGGCGAACTTGGTTACTATGTGGTTTCGCAGGGCGATCCGAAGGGGCCGCAGAATCCCTGGCGTTATCATGTTCGCGCGCCTAGCTTCATCAATTTAACGGTATTGGGGCAGATGTGCAAAGGCCAGAAGGTTGCCGACGTAGTGGCGATTCTGGGCAGTATTGACATTGTGTTGGGCGAGACTGATCGCTAAAACGGATCAATCCGGCGGCGGCGGCTAGCAGAGCGCTGGCGCTGTTAAGGAGACACCATATGTACGGAGTCGGCATCCTAAAAGGTCTTGGCGTAACGATTCGCCACTTTTTTAACACGTATGTTGAAGACCTGCGCTACGTTGGTAAAAAGCTGAATAACACACAGGAATTTGAACGCCGCCAGGGCGTTGATAGTACGGGTCTTTACACGGTACAGTACCCTGAAGAGAAGATCGCGGTTCCTGAGCGTTTTCGCTTTGTGCCGTTTCTGGTGGTTGAAGATGATGACCACCCAGAACGACCGGGGCATGACTGGTGTACGAGCTGCGGCATTTGCCCGAAAGTTTGCCCGCCGCAGTGTATTTGGATTGTGCGCAGCGAAGACCCGGTTACCAAAAGGCCGATACCGGAACCAGAAGCCTTCTTCATTGATATTGACATTTGTATGAACTGCGGCCTATGCGCTGAATACTGCCCGTTCGACGCGATCAAGATGGATCATGATTATGAGCTGGCAGATTATGACCGCACAGGTATTGGCGTTCATATTCATGATAAGGAAAAGCTTTCCAAGCCATTTAGCTATTGGCGCAAGATTGCGCCGACGACGGCATGGGAAGAAGCGGTAGATCGCGGCGGGTGGGAACACATTGACGTGATCAAGCAGAAGCAGAAGAGCGGCGCGCCGATTGCTAAACCCGGCCCGACATGGGATTCGCCATACGTGCCGCCGATTGTTCCGGTGAAGGAAGAAGCCCCGGCTGCCGAGACTGCCCAGGCGGGCGGCGAAGCTGTTGGAACTGCTGCGGAAGCCGCGCCGGTTGAAATGTCTGCTGAGGATGCTGCAAAAGAAGAACGCCGCAAGAAGCGTGAGGCCGCGCTGGCACGTAAACATGCAAAAGAGCAGGGCGGCGAAGGCTAAATTGCTGCCTTTGACAAATGCGATATTTGACAGGGCGGCCTTGTGATGGTCGCTCTGTTTTGTTTTAGCGCCCTGATCGCTGTCTTGGGGGGTAGGCTGAGGCGCGTTGGGAAAGATGTCAGGATGAAATTGTGAGTTTTGACACAAGGAATTTTTCAGATAAACGTTATAATAATTGGTCATCTAGCATGAATAGCTCACTGGAGATGTAATGACTGATCTAAAATCACAGGTGATGGCTGCACTAAGCTCAGTCATTGAGCCTGAACTACATCGCGATATTGTTTCTTTGAATATGGTTCGCGATCTCGAAATTGAAGGTAATACCGCGAAGTTCACCATTGTGCTGACTACGCCGGCATGCCCGCTGAAACACGTTTTTGTGCGGGAATGTAACAAAGCGGTGATCGATCATGTGCCGGGCATTGAAAAGCTGGATATTTCGTGGGACTCACAGGTGCCTACAGATCGGAAAATTCAGGGGCGGCTGGATGTTCCTATGCGCAGCATTATCGCGGTTGCCAGCGGTAAGGGCGGGGTTGGCAAAAGCACCGTCGCTATGAACCTTGCGGTAGCGTTGGCTGAAGCTGGCGCGCAGGTTGGTTTGATTGACGCGGACATTTTGAACCCGAACATCCCCATGATGGCGGGCATAGGCAACGGGCGACCCCGCGTTAACGGGGAGAAGATGATTCCGCTTGAGGCCTACGGCGTGAAATTGATCAGCACCGGCTTTCTGATGGATCCGGAAAAGCCGCTGATTATGCGCGGGCCGATGCTGCACAGCGCGATTCGCCAGTTTTTCATTGATGTGGATTGGGGGGCGCTGGATTATATGATTGTGGATCTGCCGCCAGGAACAGGCGATGCACCGCTTTCGCTGGCGCAGTCTTTCCCACTTACTGGCGCCATCATTGTGACACAGCCGCAAGAAGTGGCGGTATCTGATGCTTTGCGCGGCGCGGCAATGTTTGAGGCGTTAAACGTGCCGGTGCTGGGTATTGTCGAGAATATGGCTGGCGACTTCTTTGGCGAAGGCGGCGGCGAACGGCTGGCGACAGAGCGCGGTTGGGAATTTTTAGGGCGGGTGCCGCTAGATGCAGAAGTGCGTAAGGGCGGCGATTTTGGGCGCCCGATTGTGGCGAATATGCCGGATACCCCTGCTGGAAAAGCATTTCATGCGCTGTCACAGAAGGTTGCGGCGCGCGCCAGCGTAGTGATGCTGCAAGCGGCAGATGTTATTCCGCTATCGGTAATCGGGTAGAGCGAAGCTCTCACGTAAAGGGCGCAGCACGCCGCGCCCTCTGGAATGTATGAAAACAGCGACCGACGGTTGGGGAAGTTCTCCAACCGTTTTTATTTGCGCTAGCCTTAGTCATCCATGCCGATCACTTGAATATCATCGCTGCTGCCAGGCGGGTTATAGCGCCCGATGAACAGCCAGAATCCGAAGCTTAAGATCAAGGATATAAACAGAGCTACCCATGCTTCGCTGTGATACCCGCGTGACCAGACGAACCAGCGTATTAACTCGGCGATAATCAGGAAAATGATGATCACCAGCAGGCGGCGACGACGCTCGGTACGCTGAATGATGAGAAATATGCCGGTAAAGGCGATTGTGAAGATCAGGGTGATGCCTAAGTCCATCGCTGCTATGCCCGTTCCAGATGGCTTGAACTCAACTTAATTTAATGACGGCCATTGAATGGAAGCGCCGTCTTCACGCCAGCTATTGATGTTATCGAGATCCACTTCGCCATAAGGCGGGGAAAATTCGACACACTCGCGCGCCTGCTGATCCGCAGAAATATCGGCGCGCGGCTGGATCATCGGGTTATCTGGATTGAAGTAATTCCACGTCGCCCGTGAAACTCCTTCAATCAATGTCCACGCGCGCTCATAGCTGAAGAAATCGGCATTTTCCCACAGAAATACCGCGATCACGTAATTGCGGCCATTGGGCGGGAATACGATGCCAGCATCTCCATGTACGTTATCCAGCCAACCGTTTTTATGGGCGATAGGCGTCCCGGCGGGGATACCTCCTTGAAGCAAGCGCCCCAGATCGTTGGCGCTCATGATATTGAGCATGCGCCGACATTCGTTCTGGGTGAACTCACCGTCACGGTAGATTGCCATCAAGCCAGAGCCATACATGGCACAGTCGTAAATCATGCTGAACAGTGTGCCGAGGTCTTCAGTGGTGGTCTGGTTATAGGGATCAGCGCCAGTCGTGTAGTTCGGGTTTGGCGCGGTGGTGGGGGCTGGAATTGAGCCTAGCTGCTGATCGCCACCGAGATACAGCGGCGCGGAGATATAAGAATTGCGCTCACCGATGTACTGCATGGTATTGGTAACATCAGCAATACCTGCATACAGGTCATCCCTGCCGATAAGCTGCATCAGCAAATTGGAAGAACTGTTGTTGCTGCAAAGCAGTGACTGCACCATTAGGAAGGCTTCGTCGTCGCTGGGCGCGGTGAGCAGATTGCGGAAGTAATCGGTGAGGATAGACACCTTAACAGTGCTAGCGGCAGATACGGCGACATCACTGAGGATGTTCACTTCCGCGCCACTTTCGAGATCCATGACGAAAACAGATGCTAGCGAAGATTGCCCGTCGTAGATAAATCCCTGCGAGTCCAGATAGCCGATAATCATCGCACGCAGCGCATCAATATCTGGCAGGTCGGCATTCTGGCCGGTGACTGGCAGTGTGACCTGACGATTGGCGGGATCGCGCAGGGCGGCATCAACCAGAATCTTCGCGCGTTCAACATCCAACTGATAGCCACTACCGCCAGTGCGCAGGGTTAATGTTTGCAGGTCATAGCTGGCTGCGCCGGGGGAGCGATCATAGCGCCGGGCGATATCGTTCAGGAAGTCATCCAGCAGGCGTTCCTGATAATCGGCAGAAAGCTCGATGTTCAGGGTTTGCTGCGATTGCTGGCCGGTGAGATAGGCGACAAAACGCTGCCAGAAAGAGGCTTCGCTTTGGCTAGCCGCGCGGGCTGCGGCGAGCATTGATTCCTGATTGGTGCGGAAACCAACAGCCGCCGGATCAAGCAGGATCGGGCTATCGGCGTACCAGAGCGTGATCGGCTGGGCATAGGCCTGCTCCCAGCGGCTGACGGCTTCGACGGCGGAAAG
>LMZS01000011.1 GCA_001567085.1 Chloroflexi bacterium OLB15 | reverse complement strand
TAACCTCTGCCTTCCCTCATCGGAAGGGCATTTAGCGGCGCGCCGGAGAAGTGGCGCAGCCGTTCTCTGATTTGAACGATCTGCATGACAGCTTGATTTAACATATATACGACTAAGCGCTAAAAGAACATATTGCGTTAGCCGCTTATGTGATTTTTGCTTTTTGCGTTTTGATTCGCGCTCTGTAGTCACTTCCCTCGAATGAGGAGGCCGTATGACCCTGCGTCAGCGTATCTTTCGACTGCCTTCTAGAGACGGTGCTGGCTTTAGCCTGGGCGACGTAGTGGTAATACTGCTGGTCGCCATCGTTCTGTATTTTGGTTTGCAGCTTGCGCTCGGCACGCCAGACGCAATCGAAGGTCCTGAAATCAACCTCGATCCGGCGGCTGTGCCCTTTTATGCGCTGCTGTCTATCGGGCGGATGCTTGCGGCATATGCCCTATCGCTAATATTTTCAATCGCTTATGGCTACCTGGCCGCTCGCGGTAAAAGCACTGAACGCTGGTTGATGCCTGCGCTGGATATTTTGCAGTCGGTGCCTATCCTCTCATTTCTGCCGGTTGTGCTGTTAAGTTTTACCGCCATTTTGCCCGAAGATCTCGCCGTAGAACTGGCCGCCGTCATCCTGATTTTTACCAGCCAGGCGTGGAATCTTACCTTTAGCTTCTATCAATCTATGCGTACCATCCCCACCGAATATCTTGAGGCGGCAGGGGTATTTCGCTTCAGCCGCTGGCTTCGGTTTAAGCAGGTTGAACTTCCATTCGCGGCGATGGGGTTGATCTGGAACAGCGTGATGTCGTGGGCAGGGGGCTGGTTCTTCTTGATGGCCGCCGAGATGTTCACGCTGGGAGATCGCGACTTTCGCTTGCCTGGACTTGGCGCATACTTGCAGACGGCGGCTATTGAGGGAGACACACAAGCCTTACTCGTCGGCATTGTCACCTTGATCATTATTATTGTGCTTCTGGATCAATTGGTGTGGCAGCCGTTACTGGCGTGGGCTGCCCGCTTCAAAGTGTCGCAGGTATCAGACGATAACCCGCCAACCTCATGGTTTCTGGATAGTTTACGGCGTTCCCGTTTGGCGATATTCTTCGACGCCCGCATTTTTAGACCAATTAGCTTATGGTTGGATCGCCGGCTGAACCGACCGCCAGCATATATCGCAGGGATTGAGCCAGAAGCCGAACGCAAGCGTTCAGTGTTAGGTTGGCTGGTGCTGCTGCTGCTGGCGCTGCTTATCGGCTATGGCCTCATGCGCGCAGTGGGGTTGTTAGCAACGCTGCCGCTGGCGATGTGGGGTCAAATTGCTGTTGGTGCGCTGGCAACGTTACTTCGCGTGACTATCGCTGTCCTAATCGCGCTTGCGTGGACGATACCGGTTGGCGTGTTTATTGGCACAAATGCCCGCGTAGCCTCAATCTTGCAGCCAGTGGTTCAAATCGCCGCCTCGATTCCGGCTACGGCATTATTTCCGATCCTGTTAATCGGTCTGTTAGGGGTGCCGGGTGGGGCAAATATAGCGGCTGTGCTGCTGATGCTATTAGGCACACAGTGGTATTTGCTCTTTAACGTGATCGCCGGGGCTTCGGCTATCCCTCAGGATTTGCAGTACACCAGCGATTTGCTGCTGCTCAAAGGTTGGCGACGCTGGAAAACGCTGATTTTGCCATCCTTGTTCCCGTATATCGTCACTGGTTTGATCACCGCCAGCGGCGGTGCATGGAACGCCAGCATCGTCGCGGAATACACCCGTTTTGGCGGAGAAGTTAGCCAGGTGACCGGGCTTGGCGCGCAAATTACCTCGGCAACTGCTTCGGGTGATTTTGCGCTGCTGCTGGCTGCCACTCTGACGATGATTGTGCTTGTGGTGGCAATAAATCGCCTTGTTTGGCGGCGGATGTTCAGCATGGCCGAAAATCGTTTCCGTATGGATCAGTAGGCATGAAAGGGCAAATGATGAATGACAATGTGCTGCTGAAAGTTGAACATGTCACCAAAACGTATGGGCAGGGTGACCGCAAGTTTATGGCGGTAAAAGACATCAATCTCACCATCCGTGAAGGGGAGTATGTTGCTTTGCTTGGCCCTTCTGGTTCGGGTAAGAGCACGCTGCTGCGCATGATCAATGGCCTGATTTCACCTACTGAAGGCACCGTCTATTACCGGGGCAAGCCAGTACAGGGCATCAACCCCAATTCAACAATGGTCTTTCAATCGTTTGCCTTATTTCCCTGGCTGTCCGTGCTGGATAATGTCGCGCTGGCGCTGGAAGCGCGTGGCGATATGTCTCCAGAGCGGTTCGCGCGCGCTGAAAGGCTGATTGACCTGGTTGGGCTTGATGGTTTTGAGAATGCATTCCCGCGTGAGCTTTCCGGTGGAATGCGCCAGAAAGTAGGGTTTGCCCGCGCGCTGGCGGTGGAACCGGAATTGCTGTGTTTGGATGAGCCGTTTAGCGCATTGGATGTTTTGAGCGCTGAGTCGCTGCGTGGCGAATTGATGGAGCTGTGGACGGGAGGCAGTTTACCTACTAAAGCTATCCTCATGGTTAGCCATAATATCGAAGAGGCGGTTTCTATGGCGGATCGTGTGCTTGTGTTGGGCAAAGACCCTGGCCATATTGTCGCTGAAATCGTGATTGATTTGCCTCACCCGCGTAACCGCAAAGACGGCAGTTTTGAAGCGCTGATGGATCGCATTTACAGCACGATTGCTGGCTACACTGAGCCTGAAGCCAGTGAGGTTGGCACTGCCCCAGGCACGCCTGGCCGCACCCGCGTTTTGCCGCGCTCATCGGTGGGGGCAATGGCTGGCCTGCTTGAACACATCAGTCATTTCAAGTCGCCCTACGATATCTACAAGCTGGAAGATGAGCTTGGCGTAGAGACAGCCGATCTGGTTCAGACCATTGAAATGGCGGAAATTTTGGGGTTTGCCACCGTGAAATCGGGCGATATTCAGATCACACCGCTTGGGATGGCCTTTGCCGAAGCCTCTATCCTGACGCGAAAAGAACTGTTTGCGCAGCGCGCGCGCCGCTTACCCATGATTCAGTGGATGATTCAGATGTTGAAAGCCTCACCTAACGAACAACTGCCATGGAAGGTGTTCTATACCGCCTTGCAACCAGAATTTCCAGACGAGACTATTGAGCGCCAGTTAGATGTAGCGATTGATTGGGGGCGCTACGGGGAACTGCTTGACTATGATGACGGCGATGAACTGGTGAGCCTTGACGCCTCAAACCGAAAAGAGGCGGCTGTATCTGCCTCGTGAGATGCGGCACGGCAGAGCATTCAATCTTGAACAGGCCTCTCGCCTGGACTAAACTTCGTAGCGCGCTGGGTTTTATTCGAGGTTGATGTTGCCTTCTCCAAATTATGCTCGTGCGTTAATTGTTGGCGCCTTGCTTGCCGTGGCGGGCGTGGTGATGTTCGCGCTTATCTGGGTGGCAATGGGCAGCGCAGGCGTTGCCAATGCGCCGCGTTTGTTTACCGCGATGTGCGTCCCTCCAGCGATTATCGGGGTACTGGTCGGGCTGTACTGGCTGTTTGCGCGTAAGCCTGCCGCCACTGCTGCGCCGCCGCCCCGCACAACTGAAGAAATCGATTCGCCGCCTTCAGCCCAGGCGCATCCTGTAGACGATCACGAGTGGCGCGCCTGATCCTTGCGTTCCCCCGATAGTTGGCTCGGCAATCGCCTCAATCGCCAACCCTGAACCTGCCGCCGCACTTAGCACAGCGCTGTAAAGATGTGGGTAGTGTTCCACCGCGTAAGTTTTTCCATCATTGCCTGTGAAAGTGCGTTTTGCCCCGTTAAGGAAAGCAAACGGGTGAAAATCGCTGATCAGCGCCCATCCGTTTGGGCGCAGCACCCGCGCCATTTCGCTTATGGCGGCCTCTAATGCTGAAATATGCCCGATTGCCAGCGCGCAAATTAAGCCGTCAAAGCTGGCATCGGCAAAAGGCAGCGCCAACATAGAGGAAGCCAGACGGTATTCCAGCGGGTTTGCCCGCAGCATTGGCAGGCTGTTATCGGTTTCAATGACGGCGCACGCGCCTTTTTCTTTTGCGATTAACCCGTAGCGCCCGCTGCCCCCTGCCAGATCGAGAATCTGTTTTTCAGCCATATCGGGCATTAGCTGAAGCATGGCTGCCTGCTCAATTTCCATGAGCAGGTTATGGGCATGAGGTGGGTAGTTTTTTGCCCATTGCGCGTATGCCGTCTGGCTTTGCAGCGTCAGGGTGGGGGAATGCCGTCGCCACCACCTCATGATCTGCCCGTTTGATAGCGGCTCACCTGGCTGCTGCGTTCTAAGATCGGGTCATATACCGTCTGCTGTACTGTAGACATAATCATCAGGTCTACCCAACTGGCAAACGCCGCATCATTATCGTTGAAGTGCGCGCGGGTGCCGTCTGGCAGGTTTAGCCACATATAGGCGATATGACGGCGCTCTTCGCGGGTGGTGCGCTCCTTGAGCGCTTTGTACCACAGCGGAACGGGCATCCAATCTGAAATTTTGGAGCGACCTTCGCGCTCACGCTGGCCGATCCAGAAGCCGATGATCATGAAAAAAGCGCCAACGAGATAAACTGGCGCGTCAACGTTGGCATATAGTGAAAGCCCAGTGCCCATCGTTAAGATGAGCGTACCTAACCAGAAAAGAAGAGAAGGTACGGGATCGAAGACAGATTCAGTAGGCGCGTAGTGTTCGCAGGAACGCAGGATAGGCCCCTTCCAGCGCCCGCTGAGCAGGATGATCATTCGCGCAAGCTGAGAAATGCTGAGGGTCAGCATACCAGCAATAAAAAGGACGCTCCAGAACATTTCGCCGCTTTATCAACCCCGCTAGATGAAGTGTTTGCCTGCTCTCACTACTAACTGGCTCTATATGCTCCTATTTTACAGCCGGATCAAGGCACGAGCATCTTTATATAACGGGCAAACGCAGCGCGCACATTCGGGGCGTTCGCCGTTCCGGTAGGCTTTACGCATGGCGACAGCGGCATCAGAATTTATTTGATCGCGCAGGCTGGTATCTGCTTTCCATTTGCCGGTTTGGGGCAGGAAATAGCAAGGTCTGATCGTGCCGTCCACTTCAATTACCATTGAGGTATGCGGCGCGTTGCAGCGCACAGGCGGGAAACTGCTTTCGCCATCCACCGCCTGAAAATACCTGACCATTTGCCGCAGTTTGGCTGGCGATTCGGCAATCAACCCGCGTTCAAAGTCGTTTTGATAACGCACGAAAACATCTTCATAAATCGCGGATAATGCGGCAACTTCTTCAAGCGAAAGCGCCCCGGCAGGTGGCTCGTGAGCGTTGATGACTGGAATAGCCAGCCCATCAGCAAAGCGCGGGCCGAAGGCATAGGGATTCGCAACATCAATGCTCAGAAAGCTGATCAGCGTGGCATCTACCGACTTTGCCGCGTCAATGATCTGCGGAATTTCGCGAAAGTTGGCTTGCTGTACGGTGGTTCGCGTCGTGACCGGCACGCCGCCAGCCCGAACAGCGGCGATGCCATCCAGCACCAGTTGGAATGCGTCAACACCGCGAATCGCTTTATAGGTTGCCGCTGTGCCGCCATCCAGACTGACCACCACTTCATCAACATTGTTGATCACGTCCTGCGCCTGTTTTTGCAAAACAAGGCCGTTGGTCAGCAGGATCACTTTCGCGCCTTCCCGACGCAGCCTGGCGGCAATATTCGGCCAGTCGGGGTGCTGCATCGCTTCGCCACCGCTGAGCACAACCCAGCGGGTATGCAAAGCGGCAATTTCGCCGGAAACAGCGTCAATGAATTCGGGCGCCATATTGCGGCGTGGGCTGCGCCAGATATCACACATGGCGCAGCGGCTGTTGCATCCATCTGTGAGATAAAGAATCAGGATGGGCAGCGTGCGCAGGCGATTGCCAAACAGGTTGAGCAGATTATTGACGCTCATCAGGTCAGTATAGACTTCTCGCGGCATGGACACAAATTCTGTTACAATATGACCCATTAAGCCGAGCGTAAACTGTTTGCTGAATGTTAAACCCAGAGTTTTTGAAAAATGGCCCCGGGCCACGACTAGCCTTTCTTGAGAAAGCCGATTCGCACCTGATTGCCGAGGCACTGGTGTCGTTTGCCAATACCGAAGGCGGAACGCTGGTGGTTGGCTTGAAAGAATCTGGCGATCCGATTGGTAAATTTGAAACAGAATCATTAGCCAAAGCCCTCAAAGAAGCGGACGCGCTGACCAACCCGCTGGTGGTGACCGGCAGTTGGGAACCTGTAGAACTTGAGACCACCACCGTTTATGCCCTGCGGGTACCACGCAGCATTGAACTGCATGCGCTGGTGGATGGGCGCGTGCTGATTCGCGGCGATAAGACCAATCGCCCGCTGGGTGGGCAGGAAATATTGAAGCTCGCCAGCGCTAAAAGCACGGGCGATTACGAGAGCGATCTCGTTCCCGGCATCACCAGAGACGACTTTAGCAAGAAGATGATTGATGAATATCTTGCTAAACGGGCAGAGCGCACCAAACGGCCACACACCGGAAAAACTGATGATTTGCTGCGCGAGATCGGCGCGATTGACGCGGCAGGGCGGCCCACGGTTAGCGGGGTGCTGCTGTTCACCGATTTCCCCCAGCAATGGCTGCCGCAATCGGGCGTGGTTTTCGCCAAGTTTGTGGGCAAAACTCCGCGTGGCGAAAATGGCCTTGCCGGATATACCCGCCGGGAAGAACTGACTGGCCCGCTGCCACGCCTGATTGAAGCGTCGTGGAATTTGATCTGGAGCGAGATGGCCGTTGGCGCGGTGGTTAAAGGCCTGGAACGTGAAGAACAGGCCGAATACCCGCAATTTGCTGTGCGCGAAGCCATCGTCAACGCGGTGTGCCATCGCGATTACCGTTTGCGCGGGCGGCGCATCGAAATTCGCATGTACTCTGACCGCCTGGAAGTGATCTCGCCCGGCGGCCTGCCCGGATTTATTACTGTTGAAAACATTGTTGATGAACATTTCAGCCGTAATCCTCGCATTGTGAACGGTCTATTCCAGTGGGGCTACATTGAAGAGCTTGGGCTGGGTATTGACCGAATGATGGAAGTGATGGAGCAGGCGGGACATTTGCCGCCCAGCTTCGATGCGCGCCCTTATAGTTTCGCGGTGTCGTTATTCAATTCTCGCGAACGCCAGCAGGTGCCGGATTGGGTACGTAACACCAACCACCGCCAGTCGCGGGCGCTGCAATACATTCGTGACAACGGATCGATCACCAATCGCGAATACCGATCCCTGTGCCAGGGCGTATCGGCGGAAACCCTGCGCCTCGATCTGGCGGATATGGTAGAGCGCGGCATTCTGCTTAAGGTTGGCTCTAAAAAAGGCACGTATTACATCCTCAAGTAAACCAACGGACGATGATGGATCGCGCGATCCAGATCAACCGGAAAGCGAAGCGCGTTGCAAATTTTTCGGCGTACCGGCGAGCCTAATCCCAACGAGTCAGAAGAACTGCGCCGTTTGAAAACGGAAATTGAGAGCCTGCGTCTTAGCCATGCAGCCGCGCAGGAACAGATGCGGGCGCTGGACGGCGTGAAAACCGACTTTGTGACCATTGCCAGCCATGAACTGCGCACCCCACTCGCGCAAATACGCGGTTATGCCGATATTCTGGATGCGCTTTACGAAAGCGATATGCTGGACAGCGATTCATTGGGCGCGGCTATCCAGAACATTCGTAAAGCGGCAGAGCGAATGGACGATCTGATCGCGGCGATGCTGGATGTAAGCCAGCTTGATGTAAGCGCGATGAACCTGAACTTCGCCGAAATCACGCTGGAAAACGTGGTTCGTATGGCAATTGAGCCGCTGACGGAAAGCATTCGCATCCGCAAAATTGCTTTCGCGGCGCGCGGACTGAAAGGGCTGCCACCATTAGAAGCCGATTCTCAGCGGTTGGTTCAGGCGCTACGCAATATCATTGTCAACGCGATCAAGTTCACACCAGACGGCGGGCGTATTGAGATCAACACGAATCTTCAGCCAGCCGCCAGCCCTGTGGACAAGGATTTTGTGCTGATCGCCTTCACCGATACCGGCGTAGGCATTAAGCCTGAACACCTTGAATTGATCTTCCATAAATTCTTTCGCGGCTATGACCCATCGCTACATTCCAGCAGCGCATACAGCTTTATGGGCGCAGGGCCGGGATTGGGGCTGACCATTGCCAAAGGCGTGATCGAAGGGCATGGCGGCGAAATTTGGGCGGAGAGCAGCGGGCACAGCGTTGAAAACCTGCCCGGCGCGACCATTTATGTGCTGCTGCCATTGAAACGATCTGAAGCCGCGACCCGCGTGCAGCCGCTAGAAGCCACCCCGCAAGATGCCACGCGCCCGCGCCCTTTACGGCAGCGATTGTAGAGATTCGGCTGCGCAACCCCCAACGAAATTTGACACGACAGGATGCCAGAGGCGGCAGCCATCCGGCGATGTTGGCGTTCCCTGAAGTGAGCTTCAAGGTAGGCTGTATGCCCCTGACGCATTTAAGCTGACGGCGTTGTTGAACTGCCGGGATGCTATGCGCGGCAAGTGAAGCGTGAAGCGTAGGGCGCGATGACCGGAGTACAACAGAATGATGACGAGCCATGAGGTTCAACTTTCAGAAATTGACTGACGATAATCTGAAATTAGCACAGATTTTCTGTCATCAGGTATCCATATTGCCAGCAATGTGATCGCAAAATTACACAGGGGCGCGATGCGGGAAAAGTGCCAGCGCTGAGGCTGACCGGTGTGTCTTACACTAATGCCAGTTAGAGGGGGGACTTGCGAACGTCGAGATGGGACTGCTGGAGCAGCCGCGCGGCAGTGGCTAAAAATGCGGCTGGATCGCCGCTGGTGAGATAAACGCGGCCTTCACCCGGCGTTAGCCGATTTTCGAGCATTCGCCGCGTTTGCCGCGCCACACCTGCGGCGGGATCAACCAGTTTAGCGCCGGTAATTGCGCTGATGGTGGGCGCTAAAAAGGGGAAGTGAGTACATGCCAGCACAATCTGATCGGCATTGGCTTCAATCAGTGGGGCAAGGCTGCCCCGAACGACGGCATTTGCGTGATCAGATTCAATATCGCCGCTTTCGGCCAGTTCGACCAGCTCCGGCGCGACCTGCGTGATCACCTGCACGTGGCGGGCAAAGCGTTCCACTACGCTTTTATAAAGCGCACCCTGTGAAGTGATCTGGGTGGTTAGCACGCCGATCACGCCGGTTTTGGTGGCTTCGGCGGCTGGCTTTACGGCGGGTTCAAGGCCGATGAAGGGAATATCGGGATAGGATGCGCGCAGCCGCAGCAAGCTGGAAGCGCTGGCGGAATGGCAAGCCAGCACTATTCCCGCCGCGCCGCTGGCGATCATCATTTGCACGGCAGAATCAACATACTGATGGAGTTCGTCTGCGGGTTTGGGGCCGTAGGGAAAATGCGCCTGATCAGCGTAATAGAGGGTAGCGGCTTCCGGCCACGAGGCGTGAATCTGCTGCAACACCGATAAGCCGCCGACACCAGAGTCGAAGACTCCGATGAACGACGGCGGCAGCGGATTACTGGACGGGGTTGGTTTGCTCACGGGCGATGTGCCGTTCACGGGCAGCCTGCACGAAAGCGGTGAATAGACGATTCATGGATTCGTCGTCGTGATACAAATCTTCCGGGTGCCACTGCACGCTTAGCGCGAAGGTTTTGCCGGGTACTTCCAGCGCTTCGACCACGCCATCTGGCGAGTGAGCGGTAAGCGCGGCACCGGGCGCGGCTTTCTCAACTGATTGATGATGCAAGCTATTGACCTGAAAATGCGTGCCGCCAAGGATTTCGGCGAGACGGCTGTTTTCATCAACAGTAATATCATGGATGCGCGTAGAACGTGGCAGCCCGTCGGGAATATCGTGCATCAGCTCGGTTTCGACCTGCGAGGGAATATCCTGAATAAGCGTACCACCGAGCGCCACGTTCAGTACCTGATGCCCCCGACAAATGCCGAGTACCGGCGTGTCATCGTCAACAGCCCAGCGCGCAACTTTCAGCTCTAATGCGTCACGGGCATCATCAATCTGAATGGTCAGGGGATGGCGCTCCTGCCCGTAGTGAACGGGATCAACATCTACACCGCCGGGAAGCAGCACAGCATCCAGCGTTTCATAGATGGCATGCAGGGTGTCGTCGTCCAACTCGGTAGGGATGAGCAGCGGCAAGCCGCCAGCCGCAGCGATGGCCTGCGCGTTGGGCGCATATGCGCGATTATAGGTTTTGCCTTGAATCACGATGGCAGAGGTCGTAATGCCAATTAATGGGCGAATCATGAGGGATCACCTTACAAAAAAGGGCGGCAATGAGAGCCGCCCCGAACAAAACCTGAAGATTAGCGCTTTTCCTTGAGGCGTGCTGCCTTCCCGCGCGCGGTACGCAGATAGTAGAGCTGCGCGCGGCGAACCACTGCGCGGCGAACCACTTCGATTTTGTCAATACGCGGGCTGCGCATCAGGAAGCTGCGCTCGACGCCAACGTTGTGCGAAGCGATACGGCGTACAGTGAAGCTCTTGTCATTCTGACCGCCATGAATGCGGATGACAACGCCCTGAAATACCTGGATACGTTCGCGGTCACCTTCGACGACGCGGGCGTGAACCTTGATGGTATCGCCAGAACTAAATTCCGGGAAGTCCCGGTCAGGCGCTTGCAGCGCCTCAATCAACTCGTGCATTGAAGCTTTCCTCATTAATTGCGCCGCCGTCCACGTCTTGAAAGCTGTTGTCCAACCGGACTCTAGCCGGAATGACGCCCGTGCCGCGCTCCACTTTTGGGTAGATTGCAAGTGATCATTATATCAGGCGCTAATTCCCTCTATCAAGGGTTTAGGCGCTGCTGCCCCTTAGCAGCCGCATGATTGCCTGCGCTACAGGCGGATATTCTTCTGGAGATGCAGGCTCGCTGCGTACATTGAAGCTCGTATCGCGTTCAACGGGAATTTCCCGACGCGGCCTAAACATCGTCATCAACGTCGAAAAAGAATACGACGTCTCCGCCGCCAGGATTCAGCGGCTTCCCAGTTCATATATGATAGATGTCCCCGTACAAGGAATATAAACAGGAGGGTGCAGATAATCGGGGCGAACCTCTTATGCTCCTTTCGTGCGCTTAATAGGCTCCAGTTTAAAACTTTCCATCCACTTATGAACATAGCCTGCACAATATAAACGCGCTCTACATTATGCGTTCTTAGCGTCAGGTCTTCGGCTCCTAAGGATATGATCCCCGCTGCTGAAAATTGATGTGTACAGCGCGGCGCGGCAGGTTTAGTGTGGTATGCCGGCGGCTATTTTCCGCGCAGGCGAGCGACTTTGAGCAAAGCCGCGATACTTTTGCCGTCAATGATCTTGCCGCGATCAACCATGGCCAGGGCTTCAGCGAAAGGCAGGCGCTGGACATCAATAAACTCGTCATCATCCATCGCCAACCGCGATTCGGAAAGGCCTTTGGCGAGGAACAGATGAATAAATTCGGTGGTATATCCCGGCGCGACGAAGATGCCGCCTAAGGAATCGATCTGCGCGGCCTTGCATCCGGTTTCTTCCTGTAGTTCGCGGATGGCACAGGCAGCGGGGTCTTCGCCAATATTCAGCGTGCCAGCGGGGATTTCGATCATCGCCTGCCGGGCGGCAAAACGGTACTGGCGCACCAACAGCACCTGATCGTTTTCATCTATGGCGACGATGGCAACCGCGCCGGGGTGGCGAACGAGTTCGCGTTTGCTCTTCTGACCATTTTGAAGCTGAACGTCAACCACGACGAGATTGACAACACGGCCTGAATAGACCTGCGTTTCATTAAGGGGGATTTCCGGAGAAATTTCAGAGGTTTCCATGATGTATTTCCCATTAAACTCACAAAAGGAGCGAAATTTCGCTCCTTTTGTGATTCTGCGTTAGGGGCACGTTTTAGCCTGATGACGGGATCACCAACTGCTGGTTGATGAAGATCAGGTTTGGATTGGCGATGTTGTTGCAGGTCGCAATTGCGTTGACACTGATGTTGAACTGCATGGAAATGGTGAACAGCGTGTCATTTTGCTGTACAACGTAGGTTTGACCAGCGCAATTCGCAGCGGGGGGTGGCACAACCTGACCGCTGTTGCCACCGCATCCGGGGATGGTTAGCACCTGCCCAACGATGATCAGCGCGGGATTGACGATGCCGTTGGCTGCGGCAATCGCGTTGATGGTGGTGTTATAGGCTAGTGAAATGCGGAACAGATTATCGCCAGCGACCACCGTATGCGTGCAGGTGCCAGAAGGCACAGGCGTCCATGTGGGCGAAGGTACAAACGGCAGGGTGAAGGTTGGCGAGGGGCCTAAAATAGCGGCCATTGTTTGAGTCATCGGCCAACCGGCGGTTGCAGTCGCGTTTGCGATCACCGCAGTGGCGGACTGCATTAGCGGGTCAAGCTCTACCTGAGACGCAAAATTAGCCATCGCTGTGGCGGTTTGCAACAGCGGGTCTTCTACCTGAGCTAGCGGCGCAACCTGCTGCGCCAGAAGCGCCATCGCGGTGGCAGTTTGCAGCAGCGGATCGCCCTGCGCCATTGCTATTTCAGTTGATGCCTGATTGAACGGATCGAGCGTATTGGTCACCGCGATCAGCTCGAACGCCAACGCTGCTTCAGTGGGTTCAGGGATCGGGGTGTCGCTGGGAATTGGGGTGTCACTGGGAACCAGCGTGAATGTTTCCACGATATTGGCAACGCTGGTTGATTCAAGGCCGTTGCCTGTGGGCTGATAGCAGGCCATCAGAAGAACTGCCGGGATCGTGAGCAGCAGCAAGAGGAACGCGCGGGGATTGGTACGCGTGTTTCGCTGCATTCATCGAACTCCTTACTTGTTCACCCAACCCGATATATTCGCGATTACAACGATGTTCGCGTATTCAACAAACCAAAGTATAACCTATTTATTTCCGTAGAGATACATGAAAGTTTCTCTGGAACGCGCTTATTCGTTTTCTGCGCCTTGCGGGCAGCGGGGAATTTGCACAGCCACTTCCGTCCAAAGGCCAAGCACGCTGTCAATGGTTAGTCTGCCTCCAGCAAGTTCTGCCAGACGGGAGCAGATAATCAGTCCCAACCCGCTGCCCTGATCTTCATAAAGGCGGCGTTCAAACTGGTTGTAGGCGCCGACGTTGGCGATCTGGTCAGGCGTCATGCCGCGCCCTTGATCGCGCCAGATCAGGGTGTAGAACGCATCATCTACCTGTGAAGTTAGCCGAATGGGAGCGCCAGCAGCCGAAAATTTGCAGGCATTATCAGTCAATTCAGTGACCAGCTTTTTGAGATACTCTTCCGACATGCCGATGCGTTCTACATCAAGCAGGTCAATACTAAGGTCTTTGTCTCGCTCCAGCGCGCGGGCTTTTTCGTGGGCATAATGGCGGATGGCTGATGCTGGAAATATCAGATAGCCGCTGCGATAGCGCTCCAGCAGTTTCGCGTCGCTGGTGATCAACTCTGTCTGGGCATAGGTCAGATAATTTTCGGTCAGATGGTACAACCGGTGAGCCGCTGTATTGATGTGGCGCGCCATTTCCTGAGTGCGTTCGGTATCCAGCAGCGAGGCATCGGACACCATCAATTCAGAGAAGCCGAGGATCACGTTCAGCGGTGTTCGCAGTTCATGGGGAAGGGCAAGTATGATGTTACCCCGTAGATTGTCGAGGCGTTGATCCGCCGCTTGCTTAAACTGCTGCTTCTTTTCCAGACGCGCTTTGACTGAATTCAAGAGGTCTTGAACGGTAAACGGTTTGGTCAGGTAGTCATCCGCGCCGAGACTCATGCCCTGACGAACGTCCAGCCGGTCAGTACGGGCAGTCAGAAAGATGAACGGGATGGTGGCGGTTGTTGGCTCTTTTTTCAAAGCGGCCAGTACCCCAAATCCATCCATGATAGGCATCATGATGTCACAGATAATGAGTTCTGGTTTTAGCGCCAGCGCCTTCTCGACGCCTTCCTGCCCGTTTTCCGCGCCAATGGCCTCATAGCCTTCAAAACCAAGCATCTCGATGATGTCTTTACGCAGCGACGCGGCATCTTCGACGATCAGTATCCGCTTCATGAATGCTCTCGCATAAGCTGGTACGGCAGGATAATGGTGAAAGCTGAGCCGATTCCCAATTTACTTTGTACGGAAATGCTGCCGCCATGTAGTTCAGCGGCCTGCTTGACAATTGAAAGCCCAAGCCCTGTGCCATTGATATGCTCAACATTACTGGCGCGGTGGAACGGCTCGAATAGTCGTATCTGGTCGTCATCGGGGATGCCTAAACCCTCATCCTGTACCCGGATGAACAACTGCGAATCGGTCTGGGTGAGGTTGATTTGAATCAGGCTGCCGTTTTCGGAATATTTGATCGCGTTGGAGATCAGATTGACCAGCGCGCGCCTGAGCCAGCGGGGATCTGCCGTGAGATTAAAGTCATGCCCGGAACTATAGAACTCGAATTGGTGAGAAGCGCCGATACCACCCTGCAACTCATTGATGACGGATTCGCACAGCGTGAGCAGTTCAACCTCCGTCCATTGTAGATCGGCGTTGCCAAGTTCCTGCGCTCTACTGAGCGTGAGCAGTTCGTCAAGCATCAGCGTGATGTGATGTACCTGCTGTTGAATGCTATCTAGCTTTTCGCTGCGTTTTTCGCTGGCGTTTTGCTCGTTATAGGCGCGCAGCAGGTCGGTCGCCATTGAAATCATCATCAGCGGGGTTCTGAATTCATGCGACGCCCGCGAGATGAACTGAGTTTTGAGTTCATTCAACTCGCGTTCACGGCTGAGCGCTTCGCGCAGATCGCGCTCCAGCCGCTTACGGCTGCTAATATCGCGCAAACTGCATACCACGCTGTAAACGCGCTCCTGCTGCAAAATGGGGGAGATCACCACGTCGGCGTCAAAATCAGAGCCGTCGCTGCGGTCAGCGATGATTTCAAGGCGGGCGGGCTGGACTGTTTCCACAACGGTGTCCAGCGCCTGCCGCAATATCTCGGCGAAATATGGCCCAGCAATGGCCTCAAAAGATTTATTGAAGGCTTCATCCGGCTCAAACCCGAATGCGATATTGAATGCCTGATTGGTTTGTTGGATGCGCCCATCACTGCGAATCAGCATGATTGCATCGCTGCTGTGGTTGAGAATCGCTTCCGCGCGATCCTTGACGCGATTGAGTTCGGTTGTGCGCTCATCAACGCGGCGCTGGATATCTTGATACAACCGCAGGTTTTCGATGATGGCAGCGGCGCGTTCAGCGAAGGCTTCCAGTATGCGCGCGTCTTCCTGAGCGAAAGCGTTTAGGGTTTGGCTTTGCAAATCAATCGCGCCGATGATGCCCTGCGAACCGCGCAACGGAACCACCAGTTCGGATTTTGTGCGCGGGTCTGCGTTCAGATATAACGGCTCATGGGAAACATCTGGCGCGAGAACGGTTCGGCCTGAGCGGATGGCGTGAGGAATAAGACCCAGACCCTTTGAGGACATGCGCCGGTTGAACGCGGTCTGGAATGAGCCTGCCCTGGACATCGGGTTGATATCCAGCCTTCGGGGTGAGGCTCAACGAGCATGATTCCACAATCAACATCGTGAAATTCCTGCACGATGATCTGGGCAATATGGGTATATAACTCATCAGGATTATTGACGCCAGCCAGACTGGTGGTTAGCAGGGTAGAGGTCGCGCGGTTCAGCGTTCGCAGTTTGGCGGCATCGCGGTAGATGGCATCATAAAGCTGGGCATTTTCCAGTGCGATAGCCGCCTGATCGGCAAAGGCACGCAGGCGCTCAATGTGCTGGCTGGTAAAGGCGTAGGGGCGTAAAGAGTCTAAGTTGAGCAGGCCGACAATACGCCCGTATGCGCGCAGCGGCACGGTGATAAAACTGCCGATTTTCTGGGTTCCGGGTACGCTCTGCCAGTCTGCAAATGTTCGGGTATTTTCGACGCTGACCGTCTGATTATTCCTGATGGCCTGCGAGAAGGTTGGAAACTCAGTGATTGGAAAGATGGTAGCGCGCAGCTCACCTTCTTCATCTGCCGGGTAGCCCCGTGTATAGGCGGCGCGCAGATTATCTCCTTCAATCAGCATCACGTTCGCCGAATCATGCGGGATGACCCTGCCAACATTATCCAATAGCTGGGTGAAGATGCCTTCCGGATCAAGCGAACGAGTGAGAAGCGATGCGGTTTCGCGAAGCGCCTCGGCAAGGATACGCTGCTCGCGTTCGGCAGTTTCAGTTTCTCTGGCGTGGGTGACATCATGCAAGGTGATGATGATGCCCAATAACGCATCATCCCGGCGCAGCGGCACGCCGGAAATCGTGAGGTGCCGCGTTGTGCCATCCGGTAAAACTAATTCGGCTGGCGAATCAATAATGCTTTGTAAATCAAGTACTTGAATAGCGATATCGGCGAAGAGTTCGAGATCGAAAATGGAAGCGTTAAGCTGGTAAGCGCCCTCTTCCCAGCCCAACAGGCTGCGAAAGGTATCATTGATCAGCAGGGGGAATCCCTTGAGATCATAGACGGCTGCGGCTAACGGCAGGCGTTCAAACAGTGATTTCAGGTTACCTGCAAGGCCTTGCATCAAGGCGTTGTGCTGGCTAATCCAGCGGGGTAGGCTGACCTGGACGAAGGGCAGACTGATCGGCTTCAGCAGAATTTGATTTATGCTGGTCTGATAAGCGGCGTCAATCGCCGGGGCATTATCGGTATCAACCAGAGCAATCATCAGAGGGCTGGGGGTGACAGCGCGAATATGGCTGACCAGCTCGGCGAAGTCATCAATGGCTTCATCAAGCATGACCACGTCGAAATGATCCAGCGCTAATTGACCGCGAACCTCCAGCGCATGGGCGACATGCGTAACTTCAAATCCCGCGCCAGTGAGGAATGCAGCGAATTCAGTCTGCGAAGATGATCGGGATCGCCGATCAGAATTTGATGTGCTGGTGAAGCCACCTGCACGCTCACATTTGTTTCTTCCTGCTAGTGGTCAGGTTGTCTTTTGATTATATGCTAATTCGTTTCTGCTATTGTTGAGAGAATATGCCAAGCGCCACCAGCACCAGAACGATACCCCCGGCAATGATGCGGTAGATGCCGAAGGGGATGTAAGTATGCGAGGCCACATAACGCAGCAACCAGCGGATCATGATCCAGGCGACAATGCCCGCCACCACCGCGCCGACGATGAAATAGGGCACATCACCCGTCTGGATTTCATCGAGACTGAGCAGCAGATCGAAGATGGTAGCCAGCCCCAGCGTGGGGATAGCCAGATAGAAAGAAAAGGCGGTGGCGGTTTCGCGGTTTAAACCGGCAAGCATCCCGCCGATGATGGAGGCGGCGGCGCGCGAGACGCCGGGAATTAGCGCGAGCGTTTGCAGCAGGCCGATGCCAACGGCACGGGGCAGGCTTACGGTTGAGAAATCCAGCGTGCCCGCAGCGGTAACGCGAACGGAGGGGAGCTTTTCGACGACGATCAACACAATGCCGCCGATGATGAGCGAAAAGGCGACCACCGTCGGGTTAAACAACAGGTCTTTAATGGCGCTGCGAAATACAAGGCCGACCACTGCCGCCGGCAAGAAAGCGATGAACAGGGCGAGGGCGAAGCGCTGTACAGCGGGATCGGTGGGGAGGGCGCGAAGTTTGGAAAGCAGGTCGCGCCAGAAGAAAGCGACAACGGCGATGACCGCACCCAATTGAATGAAGATTTCAAAGGTCTCAATACTTCCGGCGCTGAGATTGGGCTGTAAGATCGCGGTTGCGACGATCAGATGCCCGGTTGATGACACCGGCAAAAATTCGGTAACGCCCTCAATAATCCCTAGTATGATGACCTTGATGAGTTCGATCACGATGTTATCTTCCTAGATGTTCGGATGTAGACCGCTCAAACAGCCGGTTCCAACTGCACTTCAGGTTGCTTTTCCAGCCAGCGCAGCGCAAATGCCCAAAGTACCAGCGGGATCAATGATGCGATACCTGTGAAGATAGTGACTGCCCGCACCTGATCATTTCCCCAGCTTTCCAGCGCGATACCGGTAATGATGATACTGATCACGGCGGCAAGTTGAAACCCGGCCATATCCAGCGAGAAGACGCGACCCAGATAGTTATCTGGCACTGTGCGCTGCAAAATAGCAGAACTGTACGTCCAGTAAACGCTGCTGCCCATCGCCTTGACCATGATGGCGAAGGAGGCAAAGGCTAAAGTTGGCGCACCGGCCATCAGGAACCAGCCCACCGCGATCAATGCATAGGCGGCAAGAATCAGGCGGCGAAGGCGGCGAACGGTGCTATCGTTCCAGCGATTTAGAAGCAGCGGGCCGATAATGGCGCCAATGCCGAACGCACACCAGAGGATGCCGAGCGAGCCATTACCATCTTGCCCGACGACAAAAAGCACGGTTGCGTAAATAATCAGGATGCCGTCAAGATTGCCGACACTGCCGCCAGCTTTCACCAGCAGGGTTGCAAGGGTGGCAGGGTGCCGCCGGACGTAATGAAGCCCGTCTATGTAGTCTTTTATAGAGGCGGACTGTTCTTTCCCTGCGCTCGAATCTGATGTGAGCGGCATACGGATAGAAACGATCAACGCTGCCGAAATCGCAAAGGTGGAGGCATCAAAGAGCAGCGCGGCAGACGTGCCTAAAAGCCCAGAGATCACGCCGCCCAGAATGCCGCCAATCGCCAACATAACAGACCAGGTGACGCTGCCTAAAATATTGGCCTCAACCAGATCATCCCGTTGAACAAGACTGGGCAAGAGGGCAGAGCGCCCCGGCTCAAATACTGAGCTAAAGCAGAACTGCGCCACCGTTAACGCATAAACTAACCAGAGTTGTTCCGCCGACTGCACCAGCAGGAAGCCGAGTACGATAAAAATGCGCGCGATATCGCTGATGATCAGCAGTCTGCGGCGATCAAAACGGTCTAGAAGCACGCCAGCGATAGGACTGACCAGCAGCGGGGGCAAAAAGCGTGCCAGCAGTAATAAGCTGATGGCGAGGCCAGAGCTTTCGCTATATTTTGCCACCAGGCTAGCGAGGACGATGGTATTAAACCAGTCTCCGACCAGACTAACAGCCTGCGCTGCCCATAAGCGCGCATAACCGGGGTTGCGTTGAAGCAGCCTGAAGTAATTCATGAAGTTCTCGGATGAATGGTGGGGCCAGCCTATTAGCCCTGTGTTTCCCAGGGGAAATACATATACGTGATGTCCGGCCCCGAAGTGACATCTGTGAGCGAGGATAATAGCACAGGTTCGTGGTTAAAGTTATCCGTTACCCACACGTTGCCGTTGTTATCTACACGTTCGACAAACAGCACATGCCCGAAGCGGTCATCAGCAAACGGATGCTCTGGCTGCATCACCATGACCGATCCCGCCAAGGGGACATCGCCCATGCGGATACCGTATTCGGGATGGGCAAGCGCGTTTTCAGGCCACAAATAGGCGTTGTTGGGAATACCGGGCGGAATTGGCATACGCGAGCAAACCCAGTTCACGCAGTTGACGGAGTTATCAGCCTGACGAGTCGCGTTGAGAATGGCTTGACTGGTCTGGCTGTCTTCAAGGCTGGCGATCAGCTCAAGGTCTGCGCCAGCGGCAGGGCTGACTCGCTCAAGCCGGGTTTCCAAATCCTGAATGGATAGCTGGAGGTCATTGATATGATCCTGGGCGCCGGAAATTTCGCTGTCTAGCGCGGCGATCTGTTCCTGTAAACCGCGAATACGAGCGTTCGGGGTGACGCCGCCCGCACTGTTCATACGTGAGAGCAGATCATCCAGTTCGCTTTGCAATTCGCCGCGCCGGGTGGTTAAGCGATCCAGATTGGTGCGGCTGGTTTCGAGTTCGGCTTGCTGCTGCTGCATTTGTGTGAGCAGTTCAGTGTTGGCGCGATTGGTATACGCTTCCAGCGGCGGCGGCGGGCCTACAGGCTGTGGCTCTGGATCATCAAAATCTGATGCCGTGAAGGTAGGCGCAGATGAACCCGAACCGCCCCGACTGCTGCCTGAACCGGTGAAGGGTACGCCGCCAAATGATCCGCCGCCGGTTCCGCCGCCAGTACCGGATGATGGGGGTGGGCTGCCGCCTGTTCCACTGGAACCGGGAGCGCCACCGCCGGTTGGCACGGGAACGGGTGGCGGTAGACTGTCGGTAGAATCGCCATCATCAGCGCCAACGCCAGAGGATTCCATTTCCTGCTGTACGGCATCTTCAATCGCGTCGGCTGCCTGATTCAGGCTGCGGGCGAAACGATCTAATTCTTCCGGCCAGGTATCCATGACGGTGCGTTCACGCCGGTAGGTTTCAAAGAACACCGTTGCCGCCGGACTTTGAAAACCAAGCACTAACAACCCGTCAATCAGGGTATGGGCTGTAGAGACTGCGCCGCGTACATTTTCAGCGGTTACGCCCAGCGAATCAGCGGCGGCTCGTAGTTCGCTTATTCTAGCTTCAAGGGTTGACATCAGGTGTCGTTTCCACAGGAATATTCGGCGGGACTTCTTCTGACTCGCTGATGAGCGATATCACGATAGGGGCAGGCGCTTCCTGACCGGGTGGCGCGGGCTGAGCAACGACCAATGCGTTGACCTGACTGGCCTGGGGAACCTGGAAGATCACCCAACCGTTGGTATTTGAACCGCTGCCAACTGGCTGCATGAGGTCTTCGCCAATGATGCCAACATCGGCAACCGGCGGGATCGTAGCGCCTGTATCGGTCAAGGCGAAGAGATTGACTTCTGGCGGCTGGCTGCACGTGCCGCCATTCTGACATTCAAAAATCAGGTGCATGGCGAAAAAGCGCGTGCCAGCTACAGGCGACTGCGGGTTGCCGCGCAGATCGCCAACGCGCTGCGAGCCATCTTCATAGGCCGAAATTTGCAGACGACCATCATCATATTCGGCTTCGTGCTGCACGGGATCAATGCGCACGCTGCGATCTGGCGACAGCGTGGGGGCAGTTGTGGGGGCGAGCGCAGCATTGGTGGCGATCTGATTCACCGTCTCACCGGTTCCAGCAGGGCGGCCGCCGAGCATCGCCCACAGCACCGCACCAATCAGGATGCCGATGACCGCAAAGACGGCGACCTTCTTAAGGTCTACGCCCCATACTTTGGGCAAGCTGCGTTTTGGAGGCGCATCGCCTTCGGGCAGCACCGGCACATCTTCAGCCGGAGCGTTCTTGTCGGCGTATTTTTGTTCCCACGCAAGCTGTTCGCGAGCAATTTCGACATAGCGATTATTTTTGCCGCCTTTTTCAACCAGCAGCGCCAGCTTTTCTGAGCGGGTCGTCCGGTCATCCTGTGCCAGCGCATCCAACCAGAGCAGTGTAGGCATCATTTCTGGCTCTGGACGCGGATTTTCTGCCCGATATTCATCTATCAGGCGGCGTGCATCGGAGCGGCTTCCGTTATATAAGGCGATATTGGCCTTAATCAGCTTCTGATCCACAGGCTTACTTCCGTTTGGTGGGCGTCAAACTGCGCCCAAGTAGGTCTTCGATGAGGCCGGGCGTATCAATACTCAGATTCGGGTCACTGGCGCGGATTCCCCCTGCTCCAGAAGGCGCGGCCATGATCTGCTCTTTGCTGGCGGGATGTTTCCACGCAGCTTTCTTGACTTTACCCCACAGCTTGTCGTTGATCTGGCTCACGTAGCCCTGCGGGGTTTCGATCAGTGCAGTTTGTACCACCTTGATCATATTTCCCTGGGGTAAATACATACGCCCTTCGGGCATGGCTTCGTTGGGCAGGCCAGTGGTGCGAACATTGAGCTTTTGCAGGGCTTCTTTAGTCATCATGGCGAAACCGCTGCGGCGCAGCAGCATCTGTTTGATCAGCGGGTCGGTCGCGCGTTCCAGATAACCGGCAGCCCAAACATATAAGCCAAGATCGCTATGCAGACGCACATGATCGCGCAGCTGCATCAGTAGTTCGGGGTTTCCGGCGAGCGCTTCGCTGGTCTGGTCATAATCATCAATGATGATCACCGTCGCCGGAAGCTCAGGCGGCGTTTCCGATTCTAGATTCTGGTCGCGCATGGAGGCGTAGAACGCGTTCATTTCGGACTGCAAATGCGTCAACTGCGCCTTCAGCTCGATGGCATCGGTAGCACGATGGATCACATGCTTTAAGCCAGCCACGCTGCGGAGGCTGCGACCGTTGAAATCAACCAGCAGGAAGCGAAGTTTTTCAGGCGAATGAAGCTGTGCCGCTGAAAGAATGGCCGCTTGCAGCAGGTTGGTTTTACCGCTTCCGGGCGGGCCGGTGACAATGAACTGCGGTCCCTGCGTCCACCAATCCAGCGTGAACACGGTTTGCGCGTCATCATCATAGCGCCCCAGCGGCGTGATGATATGGTAATCGTTGCTGCGGTTGATGGCAGTGGCTAGCGTATACAGCGGAATGTTTAGTGGCAGCGGCTCGATAGGCGCGGGCACCTGCGCTTCGCGGCCTTCGGTTTCGGGCGGCAAGTTCTTCATCGCCAGATAACCCTGACGAAGCTGCTGCACGATTTCGGCAGTAGCTGCCAGCGTATCCTGATCATCTTCGGTGGCGCGCAACGTGGGCAAGGCGATTTGTGCTGCCAGCGGCGGATTGCTGGCAACGAAGCCGCGCCCCGCCGGAAGATCGGCAGAAGCATTGACGCGCCCGACGGCGATCAGGTAGTCGGCGGGATCGCCAAGTTCCAGCGAGATGCGCTGCTGCATGAGCGAACGGATACGATCCGGCACGATGCCCGGTGAATTAGCCGTCATGGTAACGTACAGCCCGACCGCCCGGCCTTCGTTGATCAGGCGATCAAGATCGGACATATGCTGATCGCGGTAACTATCGCGGAACTGCTCGTACTGGTCAATGAACAGGACGATCACAGGGGCGAAGGGTTCGGCCTTGCCTGACTGACGATCATCCAACAGCTTGACCATTCGGTTGAACAGGCGGCGAACACGCTCTGGCTCATTGCCGTAAATCGCACGTTCAGCATGGGGCAGATCACCCAGATCATCCAGCCCGGTTCCGGTGAAGCTGAGGAAATACATATTCAGGTTCTCTGGCGAATGGAGCAGCGCCAGGCTGACCGCCAATGTACGGATCACGGTGGTTTTGCCGCTGCCGGGGCCGCCCATGATCAACAGATGCCCATCGCGGCGGCTGGTTTTGCCGCCTTCGCCCGCGCTGGCATTCAGATTGATCCACAGCGGGTTTTGCGTGCGGTTATATACATCGTCCAGGATGCCAATCGGGGCAGTACCGGTACGGATCGGGTTGCCTTCGTGATCGCTGCCAGCTTCTTCCCATTCAAAGCCGTTCCAGCCGATGGTATTGGCTTTGGCGATAGGTTTCGCAAGGGTAATGTGCTCTTCCAGCGGTGGAAGCAGCAGCGGTTTCATCCAGGGGACGGATTCATCTTTGGAATAGCTGATGATTGTTTCGACGATAGCCCGCGCTACAGTGTAGGGTTGTTGAATTTCCGCTGGCGGCGGGGCGGCGCCATTGCTGCCAGCAAGTTCTCCGCCTGATGCCTGGAAAGAAGTGCGCGTATCGGGCAGCAAGTTAACTGACTCGCCTTTGTCGGTGATCAGCTCAAGCACCATTTCTTCAACGGGCGCTTCATCTTCGTGTTTATGCTCGTAATCGCCGCCGACATAAGCCGTTTGGAACTGTTTGAACATGCCCTGCGCACCGACCTGAAAATAGCCGCGACCCGGCCAACCGGGCGGAAGGAAGGCGGCATCGGGGCGGCGCAGCATGGCGCGGCTGGCTTCGATGTTTTGCACGCGCAGGCAGATGCGGAATTGCAAGTTAGCGTTCATTTCGTCGGTGATCACATCCATCGGGCTTTGCGTGCCAAGGATGAGATGCAAACCGAGCGAACGACCAACTTGAACTGTGCGCACCAACTCGCGCATGAAATCTGGCATCTCTTTGGCAAGCTGCGCGAATTCGTCCACGATGATGAACAAATGGGGCAGCGGCTTAAACGTCGGGTCTTCCAAACGCGCGGGGCTGGAGACGAAGAAACGGTGATACTGGTTAATATCGCGCACGTTCATGCTATCGAGGAACTGCTGGCGATACGCGGTTTCGGCCTTTAATGCTTCAAGCGCACGGCTAACGCGAATGGAATCGAGGTTGGTGACGGTGCCAACGGTATGCGGCAGGGCTGCGAACACATTGAAGGTAGCGCCGCCTTTGAAGTCAATCAGCAGCATAGTGAGCAGACGCGGATCGTGCTCCAGCACCATCGAGCAGATCATGGTTTGCAGCAGTTCGGATTTACCGGAACCGGTAGTGCCGGCGAGCATCCCATGCGGGCCGTGATGATCTTCGTCCAGCATAATATCGGTGGAGACGGCGAGGCTTTCACGGCCAATCGGGGTGGGGAAGGGCAGCATGCCTTTACGGATTGGGCGCTTCCAGCGCAGTTTCACTTTGGGGCGCAAATCTTCTACGTAGCGCACGCCATACATTTCGAGGAAATCTACGCGACGCGGAATACGCCCCGCGCCGCCGGTTTCGCGCACGACCACTGATGAAAGCGCGCGGGCGATATGCTCGGCATCTTGCAGCGAAAGGCCATCTATCTGCTTGCCTTCCACTTCATAACCATCTTCGCCGATGCGGGCATAACGGAATGATTCATCATTGTTGATTTCAACCACCGCGCTGCACAGGCTAGGGATGTTTTCAAATGAGTTCACAAGGCACAGCGCCGACGCGCTCACCTGAGCGCCATCACGCAGGATGGTGGTGTACACTGCCTCAGACTCCACCAGCGCCGGATCGTCAATGACGATAAACAGGTGCGGGGTCTTGGCGCCTTTGGCTTCCTTACGCTCGTCTACAACCTGACCCAGTAAACCCATCAGGTTGCGTGTGCTGTTCACATCGGTGGCAATTAAGTCAGCGGCGCCGCCACGATGACTCTGGCTGGCGTGGGGAAGCCATTCCATCCAGCGCCAGTCGTCCGCGTTGGATTGGGACGTGATCAGGTGAATGTGTAGTTCCTGCGGCGCGTGGGTGAGGGCGATATTGCAGATGGCTGCGCGCGCGGCCTTCAGCACCGCTGCGCGTTTTCCACACATGCCGATGGAAATGTCTTTGGTGAGGGATGCGACAATTGGCGCGCGCGGGAGATAGCGATATTCATCGGCGATGCTTAGCGCCATATCGAGCAGCGGGCTGTCGGTATCCGGATCGGGTGAATTGATGCGAATGGCGGAAGGGATACGGCCTTCACCCATCCGAAAACTGGCGAAATCCTGATCGGCGGGGCGACGTTCCCATAAACGCTGACTGCGCTCTAAGGCTGTACCCAGCCATTCCTGAGGCTTCGGAAAATCGTATTCAAGAATAGCTTGCTGGGCGTCACGCGCAGCCTGTAAACGGCCACGTTTGTTTTCAAGCAAGCGAATGTAGTTGAGTTCAGCTTCACGTTTGCGGCGATCCAACTCGTTACGGCGGGCGCGCTGGGCGAAAACGGTGCCCCCAATGGTGAAGAAGCCCAAAACCAGCATGGGCAGGGCAAATGAGATCCCTTCACCGCCGCCAGTTGCCGCGCGGAATACGTAAAAGAGCGCCATGACCGCGATGCCCAGAACCGGCACCAACGCCACCAGAATATTCTGTTCCTGCTGCTCAGGCGTGGCTGGCGGGGATGGGATGCCGACCTCTTCCGCTTCCATTGCAGGGAATTGGATGCGGGGAGGCCGGTTAAAATTGGCGGTCTGAGCGCGTTCCTCGTTGGATGCCATCAATAATTCCTATTACCAATGAAAGCGTTACAAGGCAGTTATAACATGCCCTGTAACGCGTTTGCTGATTTTGTTTGTAAAAAATTCGGCTTAGAAGGATTCGTCAGCCGTTTGCATACGCCGCGCCTGATTTTCAAGGTCAGTCGCAAAGCTTTCCAGAATGGTGACCCACTGCTGCATCTGCGGGCGCGCCTCTTCCCACATATTGAAGAAACGCTGGGCGCGCTGACCCATCCAGTCAATAGAAGTGACCGTTTCGTCCAGCGTGCTAATTTCCTGACGTACAACTTCTGCCTGCTGGCGAATGGATGCCGCCCGCTGGAAAAGTTCAGTATAAGGGACACGAATAATGTCGCTCATGGGTTTGTCTCCTTATGCACTAAGCGGTCGGGCGGGATGCCGCTTCAATTTCATCGGCGGACTGGAGCAGCTTTTCCTTGAAGAGCATCAAATCTTCATTGGCCTGACGAAGCTGCGGGGTAAGACGATTATATTCACCACGAAATGCGTCTGCGGCTGCGCCGGAGAAACGATCCGGCCCAAGCGCGCGCACCTGACCATCAACGGCATCAATACATTCGTTGATTCGCTGAGCACTGTTACCAATAGTGTTGGCTGCGTCGCGCATCTCAGTCAATCGCGCAAGCAGTTCACCGCCACCTTCCATAGCTCTCCCTCCAAACCTAATTTCTCCGAGCTGGATACGTTCTTCCTGACAAATTACTGCTTTGAACGTATTTACTTCATTTGTCGATCATAAGGCAGAAAACGATCCGCCGCGACTCGTAAATGCACAGGTTTTTACAAACTTTAACACTCGAAACCCTCAACTCCCTTCAAAAATGGAGGGGTTGAGGGTGAGGTTACGCTTTCTTAGCCCCCGGCTGGCGCGGTATCTTCAGCCCCTTCAGGCGCAATGTAATATTCATCCGGGCTGCGCCGGCTTTCGGCGGCCCAACCAGAAGGCTGATTCGGCGCTTGAATTTGCCACCACGTCAGTTGATCATCGTCGTCACACACCGGCCCCCCGACGACGCGCATTCTGGTGCCTTCGTTCATCTGGCTGAGTACATTTCCGTCTTCAACGCGCGGATCGGAACGAATACGCAGTGGGCTGCCATCGGCGGTGACCACCGCGAACATATCAACGCGAAGCCTTGGGGTTAGGCCACCGACGCACCCTACGGCGGGGTCTACGGTAGGCTGCGGTGTGGCAGTGGCTTGATTTGGCGTAAGCGGATCGGTGCCCAACTCAGTGACTTCCTGACCATCACTATATCCATCGCGGTCAGTGTCAAAAACGTTCGGATTGGTCTGGTACTCAGTGACTTCCTGACCGTCTTTTAGCCCGTCGCCGTCTGAGTCTTCATTGGCCGGATTGCTGCCATATTGGTTGATTTCGTCACCATCGGTCAGGCCATCAGCATCGGAATCCCGATTGCGGGGGTTGGTTTCATAAACATTGACTTCTTCGCCGTCGGTCAGACCGTCGCGATCAGTATCGGGAAGGATCGGATCGGTTCCCACTGTAGCTTCCTGAAGATTGGTTAAACCGTCGCCATCACTATCAGCTTCGGCAGTCATGGTGAGCGCGATAGGGGTGCCAGTTTGCAGGAACATGCTGGTTTGGGTGGCCTGCATCAGGACAACTGTAGAAGTGAGATTGGGCGGTTCGATGATTAGTTTCTGAACAGCGGTGACCGCCAGCGCCACAAGACCCATCAAGGAAAGGCCGAATAAGCCGAGAAGCCACATGGGCAGCAGGGCTGGATTGACCAGATCGCCGTTATGCAGTTGTGGCGCGCTGCCTTCTTCCTGCGGCTTAACGCTGACTTCAAAGCCGGTGGATGAAGCCTGCCCAAGAAGGATGAACTTTTTGGCGGAAATATCAATCGGAATATGTTCTTTTTCGCCCGGTTGCAGCACAAACTGCTTTTTGCCCAGCTTGTAATTCAAGAGTTCTTCGCGGTCGCGCGCGCTGATATCGAAGGTGGCGAAGGTGTTGCCGCGATTTTCGATGGTCAGGTCTACGCGGCCTTTACGCTTTTTAATGCGCTGCGGCTCGATTGCGCTGATGTAGTTTTGATAGGGGTTGATGATCAGCGTGGCTTGCTTAGCCGCTGATTGCAGCCCCTGTGCGCGGGCTGTCGCACGAACTTCAAAAGGATGTGACCCGGCTTTTGAACTCGGCTTACGCGGCGGTTTGAACGTGATTTGCGCGGTGTCACGAGTTTTAGGCATCAGATACAGCGTTTGCGGCGGCGGCTGATACCAGTCTTCATCTAAGCCGATGACCTGAATGGTGAAATGGTCAACCAGATCGCTGTCATTTTCGACTTCGAGCGTCATGGTCATGCTGGAGCCAGCATCTACGCGCACCTGCGTTTGGTTGAGCGTAAGGATGATTTGCTCGCGATCTGTATAGGGGGCGTTCCCCTGACCCCCAGCATAGCTGCCCTGACCGCCATACTGACTGCCCTGTGGGGAATACACGGCCGAACCATAAGGATTAGCAGGCGGAGGTGTGAACCCTGACCCGGCAGGCGGGGGTGTGTAACCGCCACCGGACGGAGCCGGTGTGTATGATCCGCCGGGCGTGTAGGGCTGTGGCTGCGGCGGGTAAGACGGCTGCTGCGCTGGCGTATAGGGCTGCGATGGTTGATAAGGCTGCGGCTGTGGCGGATAGCTTTGTGGCGGCTGGGATGGTTGAGGTGGTTGATAGGGCTGCTGTTGAGGCGCTGGTTGGGGCGGCGGCGGCTGCTGCGCTGCTGCCGCTTGATTCTCCAACTGAGTGAAGCTCATTTGCGCCATCTGGTTGGCGACAGAACGGTTCGCCTGCTCAATTTGCAACCAGTAATCGCCAATGCGGAACTGCTGCCCCGGCGCAATCGCTTCAGGCGCGTTGGCCGGAAGGCGCTGCTCGTTAACGAAAGTTCCGTTGGTTGAACCCAGATCAATCAGCCGGTATTTGCCGTCAAAAGAGCGCTCAAGCCGGGCATGCGAGCGCGATACTTTACTGCTGCCGGTCAGCACTACATCACGGTCATCATCGCGGCCGATGATATACACATCCTTGCTCAAGGCCATGCTGCGCGTTTGACCGTCTGCGCCGGTGATAATCAGGCGGTCAAAGCCTGCTTCGGATGGCGAAATTGGCGGCGGCGCGGCGGGGGGGTGTTCCCGGCGGCGCGGCAGGCGGCGGATTGTTGACCACATAAGTAG
>LMZS01000010.1 GCA_001567085.1 Chloroflexi bacterium OLB15 | reverse complement strand
GCTGCTGCTGCGTCACAACTCTGGTGCCTTTATATGCGCGAGAATGGCGCCTTTGCCGGTATTGCGCTCGATTACCTGTGCATCTTCATCCCATTAGCCATTTTTGCCTTGCAAATTTCAAACGGTAACCGCACGCTGCAAATTGCCGCTGGCACTTATATCATCGGCGCGCTTTTTGGCGCGGGCATGCTGATCTGGAGCCTGCGTTTTCCGATTAAAGACCCTCGCCCGCAGCCAATGCTGGCGCGAATATCATTTGTCGGCTTCATCATCGCCTTACTCGTCGTCGGCGGCTCGCTGGTCTTGAAAAATAACGCCATCCTGCCATGGCCGATTTCGGTGAGCGGCGGCGTGATCTACGGCTGGATGTTCATTGGCGCGGCAGCTTATTTCACCTATTCACTTTTACGCCCAGGCTGGATCAACACCGGAGGCCAGTTAGCCGGCTTTCTGGCTTATGATCTGGTCTTAATCATCCCTTTCATACTTCGCCTGCCTACCCTGCCTTCCGAAGCGCCGCAGTATTTTGCCGGTCAGCTTGCCTATACCGCCGTCGTCGTTTACAGCGGCGCTCTCGCCATCTACTACCTGTTCATCAACCCAAAGACTCGCATGTTCGGGGCGAAAATGAGCGCTGTTTAAACAGCCGCAGCGCCATACACCCGATCAATGGCGTGAGCTTCATGTATTAATTCATCAGGCTTACTATTCAGTTCGCACGAACTGGACATGCCACAGCTTTAGGGTGATGCGGGATGAAAGCTCACCAGTTGGTCGGCGTCAGTTTGAGGGCAGATTTACGCACTCGCCAATCCGGGCAGATTTCCGCCAGCAGCTTATAGAAGCCGCGCCCGTGATTCATCTCACGCAGATGGCACAGCTCATGCAAAATCACGTAATCAATTAATTCAACCGGCGCTTGCATCAGCCGCAAACTGAGCGTGATTTTGCCTTTTGAATTGCAGCTTCCCCAGCGCGTTTTCATACGGCGAATTGCCAGCGGCAGCGGCGTAACCTTCCAGTGCCGCACCCGCGCAAATTGCACCGCCAGCCGTTCGTTAAACAGCGCTTCCGCCTGAACCCGGTACCAGCGCATCACTGCGCGTTCTACTGCCCCGGCGTTAGCATCCGCCTTCACCGCCACCGAAATAGCCCCATCGCTGACCTGTATACTGCCGCTTTTTCCGGTGATCACCTGCAACTGGAGCGGCTTTCCCAGCAAATACAGGGTTTCGCCGTCTTTGTAGGTCAGCTTTACTGGCTGTTCCTGCCTGCGATCTGCCGCCCGCCGCTGCTGCTTCACAATCCAGTTGGCATGATCGGTCATGAAGCGATCAATCTGCTGAAGCGATACCCCCTGCGGCGCGCGGGCGACAATTTCGCCAGCTCTGTTTACGCTAATCCCCAGCGTGCGCCGTGAGGAATAGATCACCTCAAATAGCAGCGTATGTTTATTCACTTTGAGCGTGCGGATACCCGCGCTGTATCGCGTCTGCTTGCGATTTGTATTCTTTGCAGGCATGCTTTAGCAATCGTCAAATTTCGCTTATAAGGACGAAAAACGGGCGTGACTTTGACCGCAATCACACCCGTTCAATTTTATTGTTTTTAGTGGCAGGCGCTATTTTACGTCATGCCATGCCGTATGCACCTCATGACGGTTGTTCTTCATCGCCAGCAGCAGCGCATCCTGATCCACCGGTATCGAGAAAATACGCACGCCCGTCGCGTTGTAAATGGCGTTGCAAATAGCCGGCGTGGTGTTGATAGACGGAATTTCGCCCACACCTTTTGCGCCATACGGCCCATCCGCCGCGCGATGCTCCACCAGGTGCGACACAATTTCTGGCGCGTGTTTGATGCCCGGCATCTTATAGCGCGAAAGCAGACGTGACCAGGGCACGCCATCTTCAAGAATGAATGATTCAGTCAGGCAGTTGCCCATCGCCATCACAATGCCGCCCTCAATCTGCCCTTGCAGCATCAGCGGGTTGATGGCGCGGCCAATATCGGTGCTGGAGATCACCTTCTTCACGTGTATTTCGCCAGTTTCCATGTCCACTTCCACCAGCGCGGCCTGCGTAGCATAGCTGAAAGCCACATGCATATCGCCGCCTGTGCCCAGCGGTTGGGTCTTTGGCGCCCAGTATTCTTGCAGCGTTCGCGGCTGAATGCCGTTGGACTTCATCCATTTGGCAATCGTGCCGTAATCCACTTTATGCTCGTCAAAACGCAGCAAGCCTTCTTCGTAATGAACAGAGTCAGGCGGCGCATCCAGCATTTCTGCCGCTGATTGGGTCATAGCGGCACGCAGCGCGCCCGCAGCAAGACGGGCGGCATTACCGGTCACATAGGTCTGGCGAGATGCGGTGGTTGGGCCGCCGTTGGGCGTCAGGTCGGTATCGCATAACAGCACTTTGACGCGGTTGTAAGCCACATGCAGTTCTTCGGCGGCCATCTGCGCCACCACATGGGCGATACCCTGCCCCATATCAGCGGCGGCGGTTCGCACCTCAAACGTGCCATCTTCAAATGCTTCAACTTCGGCTTCAGATTTATCTGGCGCGCCGCCGCCAAGACCGGTGTTCTTGTAACTACAGGCGACGCCCCAGCCATAAGCCTTGCTGCCTTCGCGCCAAGACCATGTGAAACCACGCCCGTTGTGATGGGCAGTCAGATCCTTACGCACGTCATCAATGGTTTCAAGCAAGCCCACCGACTCGCGCAGCAGTTGTCCGGTAGCAGTGGTCACGCCGACCTTCTGCGCGTTGATTCGACGGAACTCAATCGGATCCATATCCAGCGCTTCAGCGATCAAGTCCATATTTTGCTCAACCGCAAAAGCCGATTGCGTCACGCCGAAACCGCGAAACGCGCCGCAGGGCGTGTTATTGGTGTACATGGCATAGCAGTCAATTTTGGCGTTCGGCACCACATACGGGCCGGTAGCGTGGGTAGTAGCGCGGGTCATCACTTTGTCGGAAAGCGATGCATAAGCGCCGCCATCGCCGTACAATTCTGCTTCCACCGCCACCAGCCGGCCATCACGTTTCGCGCCGGTCTTGATGCGGATGATGGTAGCATGGCGCTTCGGGTGAAATATCAGCGATTCCTGCCGCGTATACAGCATCTTCACCGGGCGTCCGGTTGCATTTGCCAGCATGGCGACGTGAATTTGACCGGCAATATCTTCCTTGCCGCCAAAGCCGCCGCCGATCAGCGTGCCAATGATGCGCACCCGCGTTTCCGGAATCCCCATCGCTTTAGCAACCTGCTCGCGATCCTGATACGGAATTTGCGAACCAACATAAACCGTCAGCTTGTCGTGGCCTTCTACGCCTTCCGGCACGCCGATTGAACATTCCGGCTCAAGGAAGGCGTGTTCGGTGGTTGGCGTATGATATTCACGCTCAACGATAATGTCGGCTTCGGCAAAGCCCTGCTCAATATCGCCATGACGCACCTTGATATGCTTGAGCAGATTGCCTGTCGGGTGTTCAGGGTGCAGCACCGGCGCTTCCGGTGAATGGGCATATTTGGGATCGGCTACTACGGGCAGCGGCTCATAATCCACTTCGATTAGCGCCAACGCTTCATCGGCAATTTCCTGAGTTTCGGCGGCGACAATCGCTACCGGGTCGCCCACATAGCGCGCCACATCCCCCGCCATCACCGGCCAATCGCGATAGACAAGGCCATGAAGGTTTTCGCCGGGAACATCTTTATGGGTCAAAACGGCGGCGACACCGGGCAGCGCCTTCGCCGCCTCAGTATGAATATTCAACACTTTTGCGTGCGGATACGGTGAGCGCAGGGTGCGCGCAAAAAGCATGTTCGGGAATACATAGTCATCGGTGTACTTGGCGACGCCGGTAACTTTTTCCCACACTTCCTGCGGCTCTACCGAACGGCTGATCACGTCCATCGGCTCATTCACCGTCGGGTCTTTCACCGGCAGCGGGGTTTCGCCGCGTTTTTCCCGCGCCGCCGACTGAATGGCGTCCATGACGCTGGCATAGCCTGTGCAGCGGCAGAAGGTATCTTTGAGCGCGTGTTTAATATCTTCGCGGGCAGGATCGGCATTTTCTTCCAGCAGCGCGTGCGCCGTCATAATCAGGCCGGGGGTGCAAAAACCACACTGTACCGCGCCATGACGCACAAACTGCTTTTGCAGCGGGTGCAGCGTTTCGCCTTCCGCCAGCCCTTCAATAGTCATGACGGAACTGCCCGCCGCCTTAAATGCGGGATACACGCAAGAATCAACCGGTACGCCGTCTACCAGAACGGTGCAGATGCCACATTCAGCCTCTTCACAGCCGATCTTGGTGCCTGTTAAACCGAGATCGTAACGGAGGAAATGCGCCAGCGTGCGCGATTCATCAATGTCGCGATGATAATCACGTCCATTTACCGTAATTTGCAATTCGCTCATGAGATTCCCTACCTACTATCAGCTTAGCTTCATCTGGCCTGAGGTGATTCCTTCGCCCGCTGAGCAGCGATGGTCAGGGTGCGACGCAGCAAAACCGCCGCCATTTCTTCACGATATTCCGCCGTTGCGCGGTATTTGCTGGTGCGCAGTTTGAGCGCAGACAGCGCGGTTTGAATGATGGTTTCGATTGTTTCGGGGGTCACGGGCTGCCCGGCTGCTGCCGCTTCCGCCGTCTCTAGCCGCGCGGGAACCGGGCCTGCCGGGGCAACACAGGCGCGAATTTGCTCAAAATGCTCGCGCGCGGCGTCCAGCTTCACCCACACCGCGCAGCTTAAAACCGGCAGCGCCACACCCTGCGGGCGCATAATGCGGTCAAACGCAGTGCCTTCGCCTGCGCCCAGTTTCGGGAAGCGAAAGCGAATCAGCAGGTCTTTGGTCGGGTTCAGCAGCGATTGACCGGGGCCGCGATACATTCCAGCAATCGGCACCCATTTACGCTCGCCTTCAAAAATCACTTCGGCTTCAGCATCTAGCACCACCAGCGCGGTGGTGCCGTCACCCGCAGGCAGGGCATGGGCAACATTACCGCCCAACGTGGCGACGTTGCGCACCTGCGGCCCACCGATCACGCCGCAGCCTTCCACCAGACAAGCCGCATTTTTCCGCAGCACATCTGATTGAACGATGCGCGTATGAGAAACGCCAGCGCCAATATAGATCGCATCGTCCTGATCATAAATGCCCTGCATATCGGGGATGCGGGTGATATCTACCAGCGCTTCAAACGGCGTGTGGCCTTCTTCAGCTTTGGCGTCTACCAGCAGGTCTGTGCCGCCCGCGATCACGCGCGCGTTCCCTGCATAACGCTCTAGCAGTTCTGATGCTTCGCTTAACTTTGTGGGGGTATAGTAATGGTTCCAGAGTTTCATAATCTGATTATACGCGTATTATGCCGAATCTTCGAGCGCCTCGGCGGTGACGCCAGCCATTAAAGCGCCGATATGCCGCACATCGTAAGCGCCGCGCACCACTTCGCCAACGATCTGCCCTTCATACATCACAATGATACGGTCAGAAAGTGCCATCACTTCATCTAAATCTTCAGAGATCAAGAGGATGGCGGTTCCCTTCGCGCGTTCGTCCAGCAAGCGGCGGTGGATATATTCTGTAGCGCCAATGTCCACGCCGCGCGTGGGCTGGGCGGCGATCAACACGCCGGGGTTTTCAGCCAGTTCGCGCGCCAGAACCAGCTTCTGGATGTTGCCGCCGGACAGATTCTTGATCGGCGTATCCGTGCCGGGCGTCTTGATTTCATAGTTGTGAATCGCTTTACGGCAGGCATTCGCTACCGCGCGCATGTTCAACCACAGGCCGCCGCGCGTGTAGGTTTTTTCGCCGTGCGTTTTCAGAACGTAATTTTCAGCGACGGTGAATTTGCCTACTACACCATCAATCATACGCTCTTCAGGGATATAGGCAACGCCGCGTTTGCGCAGCACCTCTGGCGTAATGTTGGTGGAAACCGCGCCGTTGATGATAATTTTGCCGTTTACAGCAGGGCGCATACCAGCGATCACTTCAGCTAATTCGTGCTGGCCGTTGCCGCTCACACCTGCAACACCCAGTATCTCGCCGCCGCGTACCTCTAGCGCCGCTTCGCGCAAGCCCAGATCGCCACGCTCGCTCATAGCGCTAACGGCCTCTAATTTTAAGCGTACTACCCCTTCAGCCGCAGGGGGCGGAACTTCATATTCCAGCACCACCGGGCGGCCAACCATCATCTCGGCAAGCGAAAGTTTGGTCGCGCCAACGGTTGGGATGGTATCCACGCGGGCACCATCGCGCAGCACGGTGATGCGATTGCTGATCGCCAAAACTTCATGCAGCTTATGCGAGATGAAGATGACGGCGTGGCCTTCAGCAGCCATCTGCTTGAGTACGGTAAACAGATGATCGCTTTCCTGCGGGGTCAGCACAGCGGTTGGCTCATCCAGAATCAGCAGCGCCGCGCCACGATACAAAGCGCGGATAATCTCGACACGCTGCTGCTCGCCTACAGCAAGCTGCCAGATCGGGCGTTTAGGATCAATTTTCAGGTTATAACGTTCAGAAAGTTCATTCAAGGCTTTGGCGATTTGCTTCAAATCCAGCATTGAGCCGCGCCCTGATTTCATGCCTAGCGCCACATTTTCGGCAACGGTCAGCGATGGCACAAGCATAAAGTGCTGGTGGATCATGCCGATGCCGCGCGAAATAGAGTCGTGAGGCGAATGGATAGTGACAGGGGTTCCATTCAGCACAATCTCGCCATCTGTCGGCTGATAAAGACCGTACAGGATTTTCATAAGCGTGCTTTTGCCAGCCCCATTCTCGCCCAAAAGCGCGTGAATTTCGCCCGCCCGCACGTCAAAATCAACGCCTTTGAGCGCCATTACGCCGGGAAAGCGTTTGACTACGCCGCGCATTTCCAACGATTGAATAGCGTGGGGAGAGGAACGTTCTGTCATGACATATCCGTAGGAGTGGGGCGTCCGGTAATTTCCGAACCCCATCCCTCAAACCCCTCTCCGAAAATGACGAGGGGGCGTTAAACAAAGCGCAGCGGGGTAAGGTTTAGCATTCAGGCTAGCAAGCGCAAATGCCGCCCTACCCCGCAATGATCTTCCGAAATTTAGCTGGCGGGGGTGGCTTCCGGCGTCGCTTCGGCAGATGGCAGCGGAACGATGTCGCCAGAGATGATGCCCTCAGTCAGGGAAGCGATAGTATCTTCAACGGTGGCGAGGGTTTCCTCATCCAGACCGGTAAATTCGCTCACTTCCATTTCGATACCGCCATTTTCCAGAGTCAGCACGTAGCTTTCGCCGCCCAGCGTGCCTTCCTGAATATCAGCGATCAGGTCGCGCAGCACCACATCCCAGCGGTATACCTGGAAGGAAACACCCGATTCAGCGGCAAGCTCTGCCTGGCTGCTCTGGGTGCCAAACCACCACAGGCCATCTTCCAGGGCAACGCCGATAGGGCCGACCACCATTTGCGCCGTACCGGACAGCACATCCGCGCCGTTGCTGACGAAGGCGGTTGCGGCTTCAGTTGCCAGCGGCACATCGCCAAAAGACTGGATGTAGGTCACGTTGACGGTTGCATCTGGATCAGTGGCGTTCACGCCGGAAACGAAACCATCCACATACAGCTTGGCATCGCCCACTTCAATCGGGCCGATCACGCCAATATTGCCCGATTCGGAAAGCATGGCAGCCAGCGCGCCGTTGATGTAACCGCCCTGCTCGGCGGCAACGGTATAGGCAGAGACATTGGGCAGATCGAAGGTGTTCACATCGGTGCCCCATGCAAAGGCAACTTCGGGAAATTCAGCCGCCAGCTCCTCAACCACCGAGCCGTACTGAGAGCCATGCGCGATGACCAGATCATATTCGCCAGAAGAAGCCCAGTCACGTAAGGCGACAGCGGCATCATCCACCACAAATGTGCCTTCCTGGAACGTGAATTCGAAAGCGTCGCCCATTTCTTCATCAAGCATGGTCAGCGCGTCAAACATGCTTTGGCTGAAGGCAAGATCATTGGTGGCGCTAGGCGAAACCGCCGCTACACGAAATACATCGTCCTGCGCCGCCGCTGGAAACAACCCGACCAGCCCGAACGCAGCCACACCTACAGCAAGAAAACGTAACCCTTTGCGCATTGCTAATCTCCTCCTGACCCGCCGTTGGGTCTTCCCTACACACGAATACACAGCTTATAAAAGCTATTCCCCTCGTTGAAAGGGAACCGTCAGCGCGGTTGGCCGCTCGGACTGCTTACCGGCAAACACTAACGCGATGATGGTAATGACATAGGGCGCCATCGTGGAAAATTCCGGCGGAATTTGAATACCGACGGCGCTGATTTGAAGCTGAAGCGCATTGACAAAGCTGAACAGAAGCGCGCCAAGCATGACGCCTAACGGCTTCCAGCGACCAAAATACACCAGCGCCACCGCAATAAAGCCCATGCCGCCGGTCAGGTTTTGCTGAAAAACATCCAGCAGGGCGATAGACAGCGACGCGCCAGCGACGCCCGCCATCACCCCGCCGATGATTTGGGTCGCGTAGCGCACGCGGGTTACGCTCACATCCATAGCATCTGCCGCCGCTGGGTTTTGACCAACGGCGCGAATTTTTAAGCCAAAATTGGTGCGGTTGAAGATAAAAGCAGACACTGGCACGCTCAAAAACGCGAGATAAACCAGGATGTTCTGGCTGAAGAAGATTCGCCCGATGCCTAAGAATTGGATATCTGACAGGCCGGGAATGTAGATCGGCGGGAAACCCTGAATAGATTTGGGCGTGCCGACCAGCGTTTGAAATAACAGCTCGCTCATGCCTAAGCCAAACAGATACAAGCCGATGCCGCTGATTCCCTGCTGGGCTTTGAGGGTGACGCTGATAAAAGCCATCGCTAGCCCCATCAGGCCGCCGATGATCATTGCCGCCGCCAGCCCGACCAGTAAGTTACCGGTCATGAGTACGGCGTAAAAGGCAGAAAATGCGCCCATCAGCATGATGCCATCAACGCCGAGATTGAGCAAACCGCTGCGCTGGGCGAAGGTTTCCCCAATTGCCGCGAAAAGGTAGGGCGTCGCCAAACGCAAGGTGGCTGCGGCCACGCTGGCGGTAAAAATAGAGCCGAGCACTTCTAAGATATTCATGAGGACACCAGCCCGATGGAATCGCCGGGATCGATCCTGGTTTCAGCCGTTTCCGGGGGCGCGGTGACCGGCTGCGCGCCGGACATTGAGCCGCCACCTAATGACCTGCGCCGCGCCAGCGCAGCGCGGAAATATTCGCTGCTGACGGCAAAAATCACAATCAAGCCATTTAGCGAGGTGATCAATGCGGCAGGAACGCCCAGATCACGCTGCATCTTTTGCGCGCCGACCAGCAGCCCGCCAAAGAAGATAGACGCGGGAATCGCGCCTAGCGGATTCAAGCCGCCGAACAACGCGGCCACAATGCCATTAAAACCAGCGTTCGCGGTAAAGCCGGTGGCGCTGCCATCTGTTTGCAGGCGATACTGCAAGCCAAGCACCTGCACCACACCCGCCAAGCCAGCAAATCCGCCTGCAAATAACATTGCCAGCACCATATTCCAGCGCACGCGAATCCCCGCATATTTAGCGGCACGCTCGTTTTCGCCTACCGCGCGAATACGATAGCCGATAGTAGTGCGCCAGAGCAAAAAATAAGCCAAAACAGCCAGCACAATGGCGATGATTAAGCCCCAATGCAGGCGGGTTCGGGCGAAAAGCTCAGCGTTTTGCAAGCTAAACAATTCGGCTACGCCTTCCGGCAAAGGGATTGAAAGCCGGGCGATCTGAAGCTGCTCGGCAATACGCGCCGTTTTAGGCACATGGTTCACGCCGGCCTCAGTGGGATCCAACAACGGCCCATTGAGCAGATAGTTCATCATCTGAACGGCAATCGCGTTCAGCATGATGGTGCTGAGAATTTCGTTGACGTTGAAATAGGCTTTTAGCCATCCCGCCAGGCCGCCATAGATCGCGCCAGCCAAAAAGCCGGCAAAGATGGACAACGGAACAGCAATCAGCGATGGGCTGGTCGAAAGCGCCAAAGCGACGGTAACACCCGCTACAGCGCCGGCAATCATCTGGCCTTCGCCGCCGACATTGATCATGCCACCGCGAAAAGAAATGCAGATGCCAATGGCAACCAGCAGCATCGGCGTGGCTTTGACTAACGTTTCAGCGATGGTGTTTTCGCTGCCAAACGCGCCTTGCAGCATTGAGGAAAAGCCTGCAAGCGGGCTAACGTTCAGCGCAAGCAGCAGCACAGAGCCAACTAAAAATGCCAGAATGAGCGCGACTAACAGCGGCGCGACATCCAGAAGACGATTGCCAACTGCTCTGAGCCAGTTTGTCGAGGTAGTTCTCACCTGAATAACCCTGTTCATGTGAGGTTCGGCGATGAAGAGCGGAGTATAGCGTGTTCTTGCTGTTGATACTCGACAAATCACCCCAAAGCTAATAAATGAGGTTTGGCAGTTTTCAACAAACGCGCGCGATCACGGGCATTATCTGGCTGATCGGGCAGCTTCAAGCAGCGCGGCTATTCCAGATGCCGCCCCACCCTGCGCCGCAAATACAGCAGTGCCAGCCACAAATACATTCGCGCCAGCAGCAGCGGCGCTGGCAATCGTGTTCACATCTATGCCCCCGTCCACTTCAAGATCACATTCGGGGTTGCGCCTATTCAACAATTCACGCGCGCGGCGCACCTTTTCGAGCGTGTAACCGATTAAACGCTGGCCGCCGAAGCCGGGATTCACAGTCATGAGCAGCAGCACATCTAATAATTCAACAATTTCAGAGAGGGAATCCAGCGGTGTGGCGGGATTCAGGACAAGGCCAGCCCGCTTACCCGCCTGCTTAATCTGATTTAGTGCGCGATCCAGATGGGTGGCCGCCTCAATCTGAATCAGGATCGTATCCGCGCCAGCTTCAGCAACCGCCTCAATATAACGATCTGGCGCGGTGATCATCAGATGCGCTTCCAACGGCAGGGTTGCAGCCTTACGCGCCGCACGAATCACAGGCATGCCAAAGGTGATATTCGGGACGAACACGCCATCCATCACATCCAGATGCAGGCGATCTGCGCCGCCACGCTCTACCGCCGCGATTTCATCACCTAAATGCAGAAAATCGGCAGCCAATAACGAGGGGGCGATCCTGATCGGGTTTGAAGGGGTCATCAGGTTAATGTCTCCGGTGAAAGCGCGCTTGCAGCCGCTTGATCAAGGAAATAGGAAAGCTGCCCCTGCGGCCTGATCAACTGGGCGGGCATCTGTTCCGGCTCATGCAAGCCTTCAAACGTGCCTTTGAGCGCCAGCGCCTTTTCCTGACCAGTGACCAGAAACAGCACATGGGATGCGGCATTGATAACTGGCGCGGTCAGGGTGATACGCATGGAGAACAGTTTACCCACCCAATTTGGCACGACCCAACGATCCTGTTCAGCCAGCGCCTTTGTGCCGGGAAACAGCGACGCGGTATGGCCCTCCGCGCCAAAGCCGAGCAGGATCAAATCAAAGCGGGGAAATTCAGCTTTCAACAATTGGTCACAACTGCTCAGTTCAGCGATGTACTCAGCGGCGGCAATTTTGGGATCGAGTTCCGCTTTGATCCGGTGGATATGCGCTTCAGGGATCGCCACTTTAGAGAGCATGGTTTGATACGCCATCAGGTAGCAGCTATCTGGATGATCTGGGGGCACAGGGCGCTCATCGCCCCAGAAGAAATGGGTTTGCTGCCAGGGGAAGGATGCGCGATAAACGGCATCTTCAGCCAGCAAGCGATAGGTTGCCGCCGGAGTGCTGCCGCCGGAAAGCGCCAGCGTGAAATGGCCGCGCGCCGCGACAGATTCACGGGCGATTGCGGTGATCTGATCAGCGGCATGGCTTGCAAGTTCCGTTGGTGTTTCAAATACGCGGATCATATGATAACTGCTCCCAGATGGCCGGAGGCTGAAGCCATTCGGCTAAACAGGATTGAACCCCAGAGGTGCAGAGGGTATGAAAAAGCGCCAGACGGATACGCCCTCATCACTCTCCCTCATGAAGCGGGGATGCCCTGAAGGCGATAGATTTTGCAACGCCTGCGCCGCTGCAAGCTCGAAAACAGGATACAGAGGTTAAAGCATATATCCGCGATTTCACCACTTCACTTTCGGATGCGCCGCCACACACGCCAACAAGGGCGATTTGCTTATAGATTTACGTCTTCCCAAAGGCGAAAGCCCCCGGCGAAAGCGCTGATATTGGGCACGATGCGGGCATACGGCGGAATCTCTTTTAGCAACTTCGCGTTGCCCCCGCCTAAAGCCACATATTCCGGCTCAAGCGCGTTATAGAACAGGTCTACCACATTGGCGACATGCTCGCGCCACTGCTTTTTGCCAAGACGCTCCAGCCTGCGCTGCCGACATAATCTTCATAGCTCAACCCCTTGCGGTACGGCAGATGGCCTAATTCCATCGGGGCAAGCACATGATCCACAATCAAGGCGTTGCCAAGCCCCGTACCGAAACCGAGAAAGAGCATACGCCCGCCTTCGTACACGGCAATCGCCTGCATCGCGGCATCGTTGATCAGCTTTACAGGCTTGCCGAAAGCAGATTCAAAATCGAAATTCACCCAACCGCCGCCAAGATTGACCGGCTCGCGCAGAATTTTGCCCTGCCGGATCGCGGAGGGTATGCCCAGCGTGATCACATCATATTCCCAATGGGCGGTAATTTCCTTGACCGCATCTACCATTTGCCGGGCGGTAAACAGGCGGCCAGATTCTTTGCGAACCGGCGTTTCTTCGCCAGTGACAAGCGCCTTAACTCGTGAGCCGCCCACATCAACCACCAGAACGCGTTTGGTCTTCATTCGCCGTCATCTCCCCAAAATACAGCGCATAAATCCTCACCCGATACCGCTATTTTGTTCGCTCGTGATGCCCGCCAAACTGGTAACGCATGGCGGATAAAATCTTGTTGGCAAATGTGCCATTCCCGCGTGACGAGAACCGTTCAAAGAGCGCGGCGGTCAATACAGGCGACGGTACACCTTCCTGAATGGCGGCTAAAGCCGTCCAGCGGCCTTCGCCGCTATCGCTGACCACGCCGCTGAAGCCATCCAGATCAGGGTTTTCAAGCAGCGAGATCGCGGTTAAATCGAGAAGCCATGAGGGAATCACGCTGCCGCGCCGCCAAAGCTCTGCGATCTCTTTGAGATCAAGCTCATATTGAAAATGTTCAGGGTTCGCCAGCGGCGCAGTTTCGGCATCAATGGCGTGCGAAGCCATGCCGATACTGGCGTGTTTAAGGATGTTGAAGCCTTCAGCATAGGCGGCCATGATGCCATACTCGATGCCGTTGTGCACCATCTTCACGAAATGCCCTGCCCCGTGCGGGCCGCAATACAGGTAGCCTTCCTGAGCAGTGAAGCTGCCATTTTCGCGCCCCGGCGTAGCCTCTGCCATTGATTCACCGGGAGCCAGCGTTTTGAAAATCGGGTCGAGATACTTGACTGATGCTTCATGCCCGCCGATCATCAGGCAGTAGCCACGCTCTAACCCCCATACGCCGCCGCTGGTGCCCACATCTACATAGTGGATGCCGTGTTCGGCCAGCGCCTTGCCACGACGAATGTCGTCAATGTAATAGGAATTGCCGCCATCAATCACGATATCGCCGGGCGAAAGCAGCGGAATGAGGCGCTCAATCATCGAATCAACGACTGCCGCCGGAACCATCAACCAGATGCGCGCGGGCTGTGCAGCTTGCTGACGAAATCTTCCAATGAAGACGATCCCGTTGCGCCACCGCTAACGACTTCCTCTACCGGCCCCGGGCTGCGATTTCCGGCGATCACATCATGACCATTACGAACAAGGCGGATCGCCATGTTCGCACCCATCCTGCCCAGACCATAGATTCCAATTTGCATCAGCGTCCTCACCCTTTCCCGGCGGAAAATGTATGTAAAGTTTGCGAGCTTCCCAGAACTGCCCCGGCTCCAGACTGATTGCATGCTGCACGGCTGCCGCTTCAACACAAACATAGCGGCGATAATCATCAGGCTCCATATCGCCAATACCGGCGGCTGTATGCCACGCATTCCAGACGACGGTATCCGGAAAGCCTGTTTTTTCGATATGTAATGTGCGTTCGCCCTCATTCAGCGAAATCACATCGGGCGCATCCAGATATACGCGATCAGTTTCCCCGGCAATACGAAGTTTTGGCACAGCCTGCGTTTTGGGGGCGAAATTTTCAGCCGCGTCCCAGTACGCCGCGCCATCCAGCCCATCCAATTCGACGTTCTCAATATTGCCAACCGCAAGATAAGTGTGCAAGGCGGCCTGAAAACTAAACGCCGCGCTGCCTGTGTTATTCACCCGCAGTTCCAACTGCAACGCATTTCCGCCTACCAGCACCGTGTACTCGATGCGAAACGGATGCGGCCAGATGCCCCGCGCGGCCGAATCATCTTCAAGCGCGAAAACAGCGAAACGGTATGCGCCGCGCTGCCCTTCAGCCGCCAGCGTCCATGCTGTAGTGCGGGCAAAGCCGTGACGCGGCAAACTGCCCATCGTGCTGAACTGCGGGAAGATCACCGGCACGCCGCCGCGAATCCCCTTACCCGGCTGAAAGACCGCGCGCTTACTGAGGTACAGGCGCTCTATGCCATCTTCGGGAATCCACGAGGTGACATGCGCGCCATGAAGGTAAATCACAGCGCTTTCAAGATCGCTGTCTTCGCGCGCCCGCAGATGATATCGGGCAAGTTCTGCCGAATTTTCCATATCACCCATCAGCCCAAGATGCCCTTCACCACTTCAGCCAGCATTTTCAGCCCGGCGGCAGTATCCGCGCCCACATGCACCCGTAAAGCCCGGCGATCCCGCGAAGCCAGCACTTCAAAATCGCCGCGTGCCTGCGCCTCTTTGACGATGCCGAAGGAAAATTTCTGTTCAGGAACCGGTAAATCATGCGCGTCATCGCCCGTAACCTGCAAGAATACGCCGGTATTGGGGCCGCCCTTGTATGCCTGACCGGTTGAGTGCAAGAAACGCGGCCCAAAACCTAAACAGGTGGCTACCCCTTTCGATTTCAGCACGTCCTCACGAATCTGCTGAAGCGCGGTAGCATTTTCAGCATCCATCTGGATGAAGGCGTTAATGGCGAAGTAGTCATCGGCGTGAATTTGCGCGAAGAAGGCTTGCAAATAGGCATCCAGCGAGGCAGCGCCCGCCTGTGCGCGCAGCGCTTGCGCGTTGCGATCATCGGTGAACAGCTTGATGCCCGTTTGCGGATCGCTGTAAAGCATATTCATCGGGGGCAGCGCGCCAGTAGATTCGTATTCAGAGGTCAGGCGTTTGGTGACGATTTTCGCCGATTCTACGTCCGGCTGATCAAAGGGGTTGATGCCGATGATCGATCCGGCGGCAGCAGTGGCAAATTCCCAGCGGAAAAATTCAGCGCCGAGATCGTACAAATCATGAAGATGTACGGTGACGACAGGTTGCCCCGCCTTTTGCAGCGCCTTGACTGCCGCATCCTGCGCGGCATCGGGAGCGCCGTGGTAGCGAATATAGGCGAAAATGCGATCAGCGCCATAGGCGGCGGGTTCAAGCAGCGCTTCGCCATCTACGGGAATCAGCGCCTTTCCCTGTTTGCCAGTGGATTCAGCCAGAAGCTGCTCCAGCCATGCACCCAGATCGGCAACCGCTGGCGAAGCGATCAGCGTAACTTTATCGCGGCCAAACTGCGTGGCGGCCACGCCCAAGACCGCGCCTAAGACCGCGCCAGGATTGGCGACAGGCGGAACGGACGCGCTACAGGCTTTGACCATCTGCCCGGCGCGATCCAGAAACTTCGGGGCATCCAGCCCCATCAGAGCGGCAGGCACCATGCCGAACGCGGAAAGCGCCGAATAACGCCCACCGATTGACGGATCGCCGTAGAAGATATGGCGGAAGCCGTCCGCCTGCGCCACTTTTTCCATGTGCGAGCCGGGATCGGTGATAGCGATGAAATGGCTGCCAGCTTTATCCGCGCCGATGGTTTCAGATACGCGCTTAAAGAAATACTGTTTGAAGATGTTAGGCTCCAACGTGCCGCCCGATTTGCTGGAGACGATGAACAGGGTGGTGGGCAAGGCAACTGCACGTTCAAAAGCAGCCACCTGCTGCGGATCGGTCGAATCCAGCACGTGCAGTTCTGGCGATCCTTCAACCGCGCCGAAGGTCATGCGCAGCACTTCGGGGCAAAGGCTGCTACCGCCCATCCCCAAAAGCAGAATATCGGTGAAGCCTGCCGCGCGGATATCCTGCGCCGCCGCTTCAATTTGCGGAAGCATCGCGCGGATATTTTCGGTGATATCCAGCCAGCCCAACCATCTGGATTCATCGGCGTTCGTCCATACGCTGGCATCTTTGCCCCAGATACGGGGAAGCGTGTTATCAGCCGCCCAGGCAGCAAGCACAGCATCCACCGCCTGCCGTAGATCATCCGGCAAGCTCAACGACAGGGGATTGATCGCGCCGATAGGCCTGGGATGCGTTTCGATCACTTTGAGCAGCTTATCCAGCGCAGCCACAAACAGGTCTACGCCCTCTCGCAGCAGTTCATCAGTCACCTCATCAATCCGGATGCCGATTTCCGCCAGTTCATCCATAACATCATCGGCTTCTTCGATATCCGCAGTCAGGGTTTCAGCCAACACGCCGTGATCGCGGAAGGCGTCCCACGTGGCGGGGGGGATGGTGTTAATGGTGTCTTTGCCGATCAACTGCTCGATATACATCACGTCACGGTACTGCGGGTTTTTGGTGCTGGTGCTTGCCCATAACAGGCGCTGTGTTTGCGCGCCTTTCGCCGCCAATTGATCCCAGTCAGCGCCGCTGAACAGCCCTAAATAGCGCTGATAAGCCTGCTTGGCGTTGGCAATCGCCACTTTGCCCAGCAACTCTTTTAAGACGGCGGATTCTTCCGCGCCAGCCGTTTTCAGGCGCTCATTAAGCGCGGCGTCCACTTTGCTATCAATGCGGCTGACGAAAAAGCTGGCAACGCTGGCGATGCGATCAATCGCTAAGCCCGCCGCCACACGATCACGCAAACCTTCAATGAAGGCTAACGCCGCGCGTTCGTACATTGACTGCGCGAACAGCAGCGTCACATTCACATTGATGCCTTCGCTGATCAACTGCCGGATCGCCGGGATGCCCTGAGCAGTTCCCGGCACTTTGATCATCAGGTTCGGGCGATCTACGCTTTTCCACAGGTGGCGGGCTTCTTCAATTGTGCCCTGCGTATCAAAAGCATGCCCCGGCGAAACTTCAAGGCTGACATAGCCATCGCGGGTGTTTGTGGCATCGTATACAGAGCGCAAAATATCAGCGGCATCCTGCGCGTCACGAACGGAGATTTTCTCAAACAGATCCATCGCGCTCATTCCGGCAGAATAAGCGTCAAGCAGATCATCATATTCATCGCTGGTGGCGATAGCCTTCTCGAAGATCGAAGGATTGCTGGTCATACCGCTCAAGCCGTCCTGCTGAATCAAGCGGCTCAATTCGCCAGAGGTTATCAAGTCACGGCGGATGTAATCCAGCCAGGGGGACTGGCCGTAATCGTGCAGCGCGGCAACTGAATTTTTTGCTGTCATTTTGATCATTCCTTGCTCGTGTATACACCATGCCGCGTATTATGACGCGCTGGTGCTAAAAGACGTAATGACGGGACAACTTTAAGAAGGCTAGCGCCCCCCGATGTCTTACAAAAGTCGCGGGCAGCGGATCGCCTGATGAGAACGCGCAACTGATGACGCTGCCCAACTTCACAGCGATTACAGGGCGAAGAATCGCGGCAACTGGCTAGCCTTCAGGCAAGAAGCGATGCTCAATCGCCGTCACTTTATCAATCCGGCGCTGATGCCGATCTTCGCCGCTGAAGTTTGCGCCAATGAACACGCGCACCAGCTCCTGCGCCAGTTCGATGCCGATGACCCGCCCGCCCAGCACCAGCACATTCATCGCATCATGCTCAACGCCCTGATGGGCTGAATAGCTGTCGTGGCAGATGGAAGCGCGCACACCGGGAATTTTGTTGACCGCGATATTCGCGCCCACGCCGCTGCCGCAGATCAGCACACCGCGCTCAGCCTCTCCATTACGGATCGCCAACCCTAAAGCTTCGGCAAAATCGGGGTAATCGTCTTTAGGATCGTTGACGCCGCCCAGATCGATCACTTCATGGCCGAGCGATTCAAGATAGCTGGCGAGTGGTTGCTTCAGTAAATAACCGCCGTGATCGGCGCTAATGGCAATACGCATCATGTTGACCTTTATCGCTATTTAACGTGCGCTATAAACAAGCAATCCGAGCGAGAAATGCGACCGCTTGCCCCTCACCAGCCGCCCCCGTTTTATGGGAAGGCACGCCAGCCAGATCAGGGCAAAAGAAACAAACCAGCCCCAAAGGATGCTATATGTGCATTCAGACTAGCACAGTTCAAAATGCAGAAGGTATCCATATTGCCAGCAATGTGATCGCAAATTTGCGCCTCAATTTTCAGCCTGAATGCAATTTTGCGGCCAATGCGCGTGACACCAGATCGGCAGCTTCCTTCACAATTTGCTGTAAATGCGCTTCACTTTTCAGGCTTTCAGCATAGAGCTTGTAAATATCTTCGGTGCCGGATGGCGCGCCGCGAACCAGCCGCCACTGGTGACCACTTTCAGCCCGCCAATCGGAGCGTCATTGCCCGGCGCGCGCGTCAACCGCGCGGTAATCGGGTCGCCTGCCAACAGGCTATCGCTGACATCTTCGGGGACGAGCTTGCCTAAAGCTGACTTTTCATCGAGCGTGACCGGCGTATCCAAGCGAACGTAATAGGTTGAGCCAAACCGCGCTTCCAATTTCACGGTAATGCGCCGCCGGATCACTGCCAGTTACCGCAGTGATCTCTGCCGCCAACAGCCCTAAAATCAGCCCCGTCTTTTATCCGTCGTCCACACCTGACCATCGCG
>LMZS01000009.1 GCA_001567085.1 Chloroflexi bacterium OLB15 | reverse complement strand
ATAGACACCATGCCCCAGACCCCGTTCTTCGATACAGCAGCGCTGTTTCATAAAAGCGAATAGCTATCGGGGGTATTGACGGTGCTGAAAAAAACGCTCTATCATTAAAAATGAACATGTTCATTTTTCGTAGGGCACTATGACAGAATACACCCCTAAGGCGCAGCAAACGCGCCAGCTTATTTTGAATACTGCGCTGGATCTGTTCATTCGGAAAGGCTATGAAGCGGCGACGATGCGCGAGATTGCCGCGGAAGCGAAAGTCTCTTTAGGGCTTGCATATCGCTATTTTGATAGCAAAGAGGCTTTAGTGCTGTCCCTTTACCAGCAGATGGCCGCAGAGACGGATAACGTGGTCGAAAAGCTGCCTGCTGGCACCGTTGCGCAGCGATTCTGGCTGACGATGACTACCCGCTTAGAGCAGAACTTACCGTATCGTGATGCCTTTGGCGCTCTTTTCGGAACGATGATGACCCCCAAATCGAATGTCGAGCTGCTCAGCGCCGATGCTGAAGCGATGCGCCAGCGCGCCGAATCGGCCTTTGTCGCTCTGGTCACCCACGCCAGCGACTCGCCGCGCCCCGCACAAATACATGAAGTAGGTCGCTTTCTAAATATCATCCACTTCATGGTGATCTTATTCTGGTTGTTAGATCGCAGCGCGGAACAGCGCGCAACGAAATCCTTGCTTCGTTTTATTTGTGATTTACTGCCCTGGCTGCTGCGCGGAATATCTTTCCCGTTCATCCGGCGAGAGTTAAGCCGCTTCATTACCATCGTTGATGGTCTGTTTGCGGTTCCATAAGTAATTTTTTTGACACGGAAAATGAACGTGTTCACTTTAGGAGAAGATCATGAAACACGCTGTGACCGGTGGCTTTGGCTACTCAGGAAGTTATATCGTCCGCCGCTTGCTTGAAAAAGGGGATGAAGTGATTACGCTGACCAATACATCTCCAAAGCCAGATTCCCCTGCGATTGCCCACTACCCGCTAAAATTCGATGGCGATCTGGTGAACGCGCTCAAGGGCGTTGATGTGCTTTACAACACCTATTGGGTGCGCTTTAATCACAAGCGGTTCACTCATCAGCAAGCTGTCGCAAATTCGCGCTCGCTCTTTGCCGCAGCCAAACAGGCTGGCGTAAAGCGGATTGTGCATGTCAGCATCACCAACCCCGATGAACGCTCAAAGTTTGAATACTTTCAAGGCAAAGCATTGGTCGAACGCGCGCTGATCGAAACGCAAATTCCGTATACCATCCTGCGTCCGGCGGTACTCTTTGGCGGAAACGATATCCTCATCAACAACATCGCGTGGCTGCTTCGTAAATTACCCGTCTTTGGCGTGTTCGGAGATGGAAACTATCGGTTGCAGCCAATCTATGTAGATGATTTAGCCGCCTTAGCCGTTGAACACGGACGCGCCAGCGGCAGCGTCATTCTAGATGCAATTGGCGTTGAAACCTTCACCTATCGCGAATTAGTGAAAACGTTAGGGGCAATCATCGGCGCCCCACGCCCTATCATTCAGGTATCGCCAGCGATTGGCTATTCAGTAGGCTGGGTTTGGGGGCATCTGCTTGGCGATGTTGCCATTACCCGCGAAGAAATTGGGGGGCTGATGTCAGATTTGTTATTTGTAAATTCCCCATCCACTGGCGAAACCCGCCTAACGACATGGGCGAAGGAAAATGCCAGCGAGCTAGGAAAACACTACGCCAGCGAATTAGCCAGGCGTTAAGCAATAGACACCATGCCCCAGACCCCGTTCTTCGATACAGCAGCGCTGTTTCTACGGGGCATTTAGCTATCTTACACGACTGTGATTCAGGTTTCTTGACATTCCCTCAAAATTTCGCATATTCTGTGATTGGCTAGTCTGAATGCAGCCCGCTGTTTTTAGGCTGATTTGCCGGGTTGTATGTCAGCTTGGCTTTCGTACTTTTTGAGCTTTTTATGGAGTTGTTGCACCATGTCAGCACGGATTCGCGGCACAGTAAAGTGGTTTAGTGCCGAAAAGGGCTATGGCTTCATTACTTTGGATGATGGCGGGCAAGATGTCTTTGTCCATTTCTCCGCCATTCAGTCTAGTGGGTATCGTAAGCTTGAACCCGGAGACAAAGTTGAATTTGAAATCACAGAAGGCCCGAAAGGACAGCAGGCAAGCGCCGTAGTCACCGTATAACGCTATTATCTGTAAACTAACGTGAGCGATGAACAAATGCCGTTCTAGTCCCTCACCCCAAACCGTCAGCCATACCCTCTCTTGTGTCACTGGAAAGGTTGCGCGGCGGGTGAGAGTCTCAAAGGCAGCGTTTCTCGCTAAAAATATTTAATCGCAGTTCGTGTTACATACCATTCAACATGAAACAGGGCGCATTTTCGCGCCCTGTTTTTGTATCCAAATTTGCGATCACATTGCTGGCAATATGGATACCTAATGCCTCCCAAATCATGCTACGCTGCAATCTCTTGAACGTGCAGGAGGTGTTCAATGTCTCATGTCGCTGGCATCCAAAAAGCGCGCGAAACCCCGTTACAGGGCGCTGTTATAAATCCTCATATCCGGCGATCCAGCCGCTTGAAGGTGAAGCGATATTCACCTTTTCGCGCCAGGGGCGGCCTGCGCCGCAGATCGCGTTCAATTCGCGCACCCTGCCCGCGCATACGCTGCGCAGCAGGTCACGCCGTGCCGCCGGGTCGGGCATCTGCACCGCTTCATTCCAAACCGCCCGCCCCGCAATCACGCCGCTTGCGCCTGCTTCGCACGCCAGCATCGCCTGTCGTTTGAAGATGTCATAACCAACGCCTGCGCTTAACAGCGTCCAGGGAGCTGTGCAGGCTTCGTCCAGTTCACGTAATGCCGAACGCCATTCGCGTTCATCCGGTGTGTTGGCGGTATCTATCGGGAATTGTGTCTTGATCACATCAGCGCCAGCGCCTGAAAACGTGCTGGCAGCTTCCAGCACCGCGTCGCGGTAAGCCGTTGGCGAAAGCGTTTTTGCCGGATCGGGTGAATACACAATCGGTTCCAGAAAGAGGGGAATATCATAATGCGCGCAATCTTTGACGACAGCGGCGGTGATCGCCAGTTGGGTATCTGCGTTAGGCGCTTGCGGGTGATAGTACAGCAGCAGCTTCACCGCGTTCGCGCCAACCCGCTTGATTTTGCCTACCGACCAATCAGGGATCGGCTGAAACGCCCGCATCCCCGGATGCAGCGTGTAATCGGTCACTTCCAGCGGGCAAAGCAGCCCTACATGCCCCGGCAGCCAACCGTCGCTCAACCCTGGCGCGATGCCGTAAATCGGATCGAGCAGGATTGCGCTGGTGTAAGGCGCGAGCAGTTCAACCGTATCGCGTTTGAAGGCTGTGAAGAAAGCGTCATCAACCGGGGTGTGCTTGGCAAGCGCGTCCCACAGGTTGCCGCGATGATCAATCGCCAGCACGTTGAAATGACCCTCTTTAGTGCTGCACGCTTCCAGCGCGCGTAATTTGCCAGGGGTGATCATAAGGCGGGTGATCCTTTGCTTTTGGAACGGGTTATCAGGTAGGCAGGAAGCAGCGCGAATGTGCAAATAATTGCGCCAGCAAGGCTGATTTCGCCCAGCACCTGCACTGTTAGCCGTGAATATACATCAATTGCCGCATACGGGTCAGCCGCTTCGCCCAGCGTAGCAGCGGCCAGTGTCGCCAGTCGTTGCGATGCGAGCGCGGTCATCAGCGATACGCTAATTGTCATGCCCAGCAGGCGCATGATGATCACCAGCGCCGAAAACGTGCCCAACCGGTCAGGATCGGCGGCATTTAGCACCGCCGCGCTAATCGGAGAGAAGGTCAGGCCTAGCCCAACGCCTACTAGCGCCATTTCCAGCGCCACAATGCTGTTCGGAATTTCCAGCGTCCATGTTTGCCAGATCAAAAGGAAGCCAGCCAATGCGATGCCTAAGCCTAAACACGTTGCCCAGCGGTAGCCGATTCTGTTCGCCAGCCATCCGCCGGGAATGGCCGCCAATGCCATCGGGATCGTCAGCGCCGAAAGCAGGATGCCAACTTCGAGCGCCGCCGCGCTCAGGTTAGCGATGTCTGCGGCGCGAATATTGACCAATATCGGCACGCTCACCAGCCCGATCATCAGGCAGAAGCCAACTGCCAGATTCACCAGCGATCCCATCGCGATGCCGCGCCGTGCCAGCGCGCGCAGGTCAAAGAGGGGATCGGGGAACTTCCATTCAACGAACAGGAAGCCTGCAAACATGGCAGCCGAAAGCAGCAAGAGTGGCCCGGCGTATGGTGGAAATCCGCCGATATCTGAAAATGATGAGGCGCTTGACGCGATCTCAATATTCGCGCCCAGCCCCAGCACGAGGCAAATCAGCGATCCGGTGATGAGCGTCGCGCCCGCGAAGTCGAAGCGGCCTTTGGCCCGTTCTTGCTTCACGCCGCGTAATGCCCACGCTGTGACCACAATGGCGATCAGCGTGATCGGAATGTTGATCCAGAACAGCGCTCGCCAGTCTGGCGCATCCCAATTGAGGCCGATGGACTCGAAGAAATGGGTGAACCCTGCCGCGTTGACCGCGAAGAAGTTGACCATGATGCCGCCGTATAGGTGGCCTAGCACCCAGCCCAGCGTATCCACCGCGCCGATGATGCCCAGCGGTTGCGCGCGTTTCTCTGGTGGAAACAGATCGCCTACCAGCGCCAGGCTGATCGGAACCAATGCGCCTGCGCCCAGCGCTTGTATGATGCGCCCGAAGATGATCACCAGCAGTGCCGCGCTTCCGGGATCAGGGCGTTCGCCGCTTGTCCGGTAGATCAGGGTGTAAAGCGCCCCCGAAAGGCCGCTTTGCGCTTGTACGTCTACTTCGGCCACGATGAACGAGCCGATCATGAAGATGATCAGACATGCGAAATACGTGCGCCGTCGCCCGATCAGATCGCTCAGCCTGCCCATGAAGGTCATGCTGACGGTATATGCCAGTAAGTAACCGGTCACAATCCATGCAGCATCGTCAATCACATCGGTGATTGGCAGTTCCAGCCGGACAATGATTTCCGGCAGAAAGGCCGAAACAATGGTCAGGTCAAGCGAGCCGATGAAAACGGGGATGCATACCAGCGTCAATATGAGCCAGGGGTTAGGCATGCGGCGCGTGCTATCCGCCGGGGCAGCCGCACCGGAAATTCCATTCATGGTGTCTCAGTCGTTTCTGGGGTTGCTTCGGCGGTCAATTCGCTCGTGGATTCCGCCGTAACCTCAGGTTGCGTATCTGCTGTGCTTTCCGGCGGCGCTTCCAGTTGTGTAGGCGCGTTGATGTCCGTCACATCAATGATCCATAGTCGTGGCTCAGGGGCAGGCGTGCCTTCACCATTGAATACGGTCTCAGTCAATATAAAGCGCACGGGGTAGCCGGTTGCGCGATCTATGTATAGATCAACGCCAACATCGCCCTGAGTTTCAATCAGCCCAACGAGCAGCGCGTTGACTGCGGCGCCATCGGCTGTGCCGTTCAGATGGTATACATTGGCGCCATTATCCAGCGTCTCTTCGCCAACCAGATTCAGGCCGATGACCGCGCTCATTGCCGCCTGGAAACCGGTATCTTCAGCGATCAGCGTTTGCGGGTCAAAGCCGGGCGCGAAAGTTTCATGCAGCCAGTTGCCGCCCGTCCAGATTGCGCGGTACCACTGATCTTCACCGCGTGAATATACATCCACGTCAACCGGCAGGCCTGCCGCGCTGACGCGTACCGCTGCCTGCATCGTTCCCGGCGAAACATACTGCGCGGTTGCGCGGCGGAACGTCACGTTCCCGTAGCCGGTATTGATAGCATAATCTGGCCCGCTTTGGATCACGTCAATCCGGAACGTGTCGGCAGAACGAATATTTTCGGCGGCAGTTTGCACCATTAAAATAGGGTCTTGGGTGGGGACGGCGGTGGCGTTTTCAGAACCTCCACACGCCGCGAGCATTAGCATTAACAATACAGCGGCAGCACGTACCAATCGTCAACCTCACAGTATCAATAATCGCCGCGTAATTATAGCGCATGATCTGATACGCAGAGGGCAGATATTCGGTTGCGATAGGCGTATTGACCCGCCTATTCGTCTACGCTGCAATCCTCATTGAAAGTGATTATTGTGCCGGGAACAATGAAGTCGTATGTCCACTCGTCGCCGAACTCACTATAGCGGATGGTGGCAACCGCGTCAGCAGAGGCGCCGCGCTCAATCGCTTCACGCCATAGATCGGCGAATGAGCAGCGCATTGGCGGCGCAGTTACGCTAAACGGGTTGGTGGTAGGGTCGCCTACATCCTTACGCATGCCCTGATTGACGAATTGAATCCGCGTAGATATTCCCCCGCCTGTGGTGGTGATCGTGCTGACCTGACCCGGACGGTAAGCCTCAATAGTGATCGGCTCATACCATTGGCCGCCTGTATTTCCCGCCGCTCCAACAGGGGGCGCGTTCGCTGGCGGCTCAATTGGGCGCAGGAAGCTGTAGGTGACGCGCGGGTTGTAACTGGTGGCGGTCAAATCCATAGTGCCATCGCTGCGTACATACTGGGCATCAAGACCGGCAAATTGCGCGCCTGCGCCGGCAAACGCCGCCGCCTGATCCAGCCCTGCTTGCGGATCAAAGCGGGTCACATCGCCCTGAATGGCGACAGTTTCCGGCCCTTGCATCGCATCTACGGCGGTAGAGATGAAGCTGCCAAGATCGCCTAAGCCCATATCGTTTAGCATGCCGCCCATTCCAGCCAGCGCCCCGCCAGTGATCAGCACGGTGAGGCCGATAATGCACAGCGGCAGCCCGCAGGCCATAGCGACAATGAAGAGGATCAGGCAGGCAGGGCGGTTGCGCGGCGGGGGTGGGGGCGGGGTGTAACCGGCGCCAAAATAGACGGCGGGCTTGCCAAATGGATCGGTAGATGGCGCGCCTTGCCAGCCTTGAGGTTGCTGCCCATAGGGGTTTTGTTGTTGGCCATAAGGGTTATTCGGGTCGTAGGGTGGCTGGCTCATGACATCCCTCTCCAATGATGGGCGGCATCTTCAAATTGATTGTATGCTATTTGCGAAATTGGGAAAGTTTCTTCTTGATTGAAGATAATGAATATTTTTGGAGCGCTATGAAAATCTGGCAAATAGATCCCGCGAATATCACACCCTACTATGATATCGCCTTATGTCACGCTTTAGCTTCGGAAAATCAGCAGGTACGCTTTATAAGCTCAAGGTTTCTCTATGACAAAACGCTGGTATATCCAGATACGTTTACAACTGATTTTCGCTATTTCCGCCTTTTAGAGGATGAAAGGCTTTTGCACTTCCCACGATTGCGAAAAGGAATGAGGGCATTGACTTACCCAATAACGCATAGAGGCTTACTCAGAGATATAAAACACCACAAACCTGATATCGTACATTTTCAGTGGAGTCGCCTGCCCATTTTTGACCGATGGTTGATTGCCCAAATTCGCGCGCTTGGAATCCCTGTGGTTCATACTATTCACGATGTTGATCCATTATTTGGGCAAGGATATTTTACAGGGGAGTTAAAAGATGTTTACGAGCAGGTGGATGCATTGGTTGTGCATACTAAGGATAGTCAGGATCAGTTTCTGAGCACTTACCAGTCAATTCCCCCTTCAAAAGTTCATATCATTCCAATCTTAACTATGGATGATCCCAATATGCCTGCGGATGCTTCCCTTAAATCGGCGCGGGAGAAATTAAAAATACATCCTAATGCATTTGTTTCGATGTTTTTCGGAGGGATTAAATATTACAAAGGTATTGATATTCTGGCGAATGCAATCCCTCTTGTACACGAAAAAAACCCTGAGGTTCAGTTTTGGATTGTTGGGCGGCCAGATATGGATCAATTAGATTTGCTGAATCAGTTAAGAAAAAAGGAAAACGTGGTGATTGTTGCAGATTATGTACCATCTGAACTGGCGTGGCAGTACTTTTTAAGCGCTGATATTCACGTGTTTCCCTATCGGCACATTTTTCAAAGCGGGGCGCTCATCTCTACGTTAGGCTACGGGTGTGCAGTAATCGTGACTGATGTAGGGGGGCTTCCTGAATTGGTTGATGGTAATGGTTGGGTTGTACCGCCTGAAGATCCGCAAGCATTAGCGGAGGCAATTTGTAACGCTGCCGAAGATCGAGATCAGCTTAAAAGAATGGGTCAGCGATCTCGTGAAATTGTTATAACACGAACCTCACCTGCTCATGTCGCCTCTGAATATATCAAGTTATATGAGTCATTGGTGACGCGGTGAAGCATTGAAAATCAATCTGCGTGCCAGCTAATACCGCCACACTTCCATTAAAACTACGCCGCGTGCTTTTGCCGCCCGAAGCGCCACTTCATCACGGCGAATGACGCCCTGTACGGTTCGGAATAAGGCTTTCAGGGCAAGTTCCAGCGTAAAAATGAATTTAAGCGCGATGACCGTCCCTTTACGGCGGCGTTTACGAAAGTAGTACAGCGGGCTGATATGGTGCGCCCGTATTTTGACCAGCGGGTATCTTGATATACTGCTGGATTCGCTGTGTACAACCTGCGTCATCGGCACATAAGCCGTTCGCCATCCAGCGATAAGCGCCCGATCACAATAATCAGGCTCTTCATTAAAAAGAAATAACCCTTCATCTAACCCGCTAATTTGCTCATAAACTTCCCGGCGAATGAGAAAGCAGCATCCCGAAACCCACGCGGGTTCAAAGGGTGTTTCTGCGCGCTCGCATTGTGCCCGATAGCGCCCATGCACAATATAGGGGAACAGGTAATCAATGGCTAAAAATCGCCAGGCAATCCTGAAAGCATTGAGCGGCGCGTAAGCGGTCAATGCAACCTTTCCTTCTGGCGTCAATACGCGGGGCGCGGCAATCCCAATAGACGGATGTTCATCCATAAAAGCGATCAGGGTGTGCAGGGTTTGCGGCTCAAGAATCACATCAGGGTTTAGCAGAAGCTGATATTTCCCCTGTGCGATTGCCAGCCCTTGATTATTGGCGCTGGCGAATCCCCGGTTATCCTGATTGGCGATGAGCGCCGCTTCAGGGAAAAATTCTCTGGCAGTCGCCAGCGTTTCATCTTGTGAGTTGTTATCCACAACAATCAGTTCAAATTCAATATCTTCACTGGCGCGCAGGCTTTGTAGGCAGGCGCGGAAAATATCACCCGGCTTATACGTGACGATGATAATGGATAGAGGGGGCATTTATTTTATAGACCTGACGATGATTTGCTGCGTAATTGCAGAATTTTATCCGTTGCCGATTGAAAGCCTTTAGCGCCTAAAAATGTAAGCCCAAGTAAAAAGTAATTTCGGGCTTGTTGGGGGTGTATGGAAATGGCGCGGCGATACCAGTAGCGGGATTGTTTTGTATTACCAAGCAGCATATATCGTGTGGCTTGAACGCTGTAAGCGCGTGCTTGTTCTGCTGGCGAAAGCTTAGCGAATGTGGGGGTAGTAAAGGCTTCTTCGCGGATTTTGATTTCTGCTGAATACATTTTTGGCGATGGATACTCGACATTTGCGAAGCATGAAACCGATAATAACCCACTAAATTGTCAATGTAATAGAAGTGGAAATGTTCAGCGAGGCGCACCCACAAATCGTAGTCTTCAACCCCTGGAAAAGCCGATCTAAATAACACATTGTTCTCAAAGCACGTCCTTCGAGCCATAAATGCGTGTATGGGGGCGAGGTTGCGCAGAATAATTTTGCTAAAGACATCTCCAGAATACGTAATTGGGACATCGCGTATTTGATATTTTGAATGCTGAGATGACGCCTCATCTATAAAAATGACTTCGATATTCCCATAAACGATGGGTTTTTCGGGATATTTCTCAAGAAATGATGCACGCTTTTCTATGCTATCAGGCGTGAGCGTGTCATCATCATCTAGAAACGCAACAAAGTCCCCTGTCGCCGCTTTTAAGCCTGCATTTCGCGCAGAAGCCAAACCGCCGTTTGGCTGATTGATCACTTTTACCGGGCGCTGGTATTTTTGTAAAACTTTCTCTGTATCATCCTTTGAACCATCATTTACCACGATAATTTCATCTGGAACGCGGGTTTGGGCAAGCAGCGAATCAACGGCTTGCGTGACGAGAGAAGCGCGATTATAGGTAGGGACGATGACGGAGACTGAGCTAGGCATTTTAGGCTTTTATGATCTTCTTTATTGGCGGTTTCCACCCTTTTTTGATTCACAAAGGGCGTCGCTTCTGGAATATGGTAACAGATTTAAGAGAAGTTAATTCTCTTTTATAAGCGATCTTCTGCATGATAGCTATGCATTGTTGTGCTAGGCCTTAACGGAGCGATGTTTGT
>LMZS01000008.1 GCA_001567085.1 Chloroflexi bacterium OLB15 | reverse complement strand
GCAGCAGCAAGGCCAGCAGCCCGCGCGGCTCTGCGCTGATAGGAGTCATCTTCGGGCAGCAGGCTGACCAGGCACACGGCAAAGCCGGATCGCTTCGGCGCATAAATCCTGGCGGATCAGCGCTTCGCCGCGCGTGGCGACATAGCCTTCATTGAAAATCAGGTACAGGGTGGCGAGCAAGGCGCCCAACCGTTCAGGCAAGAGGCTGGCGGGCGGCACACGATAGGGAATATTCGCCGCGCGAATCTTCTGCTTGGCGCGCGCCAGCCGCTGAGCCATTGTTGGCACAGAAACAAGAAACGCGCTGGCAACCTCTTCGGTACTTAGGCCGCCAAGTGTGCGCAGCGTTAGCGCCACCTGCGAATCCAGCGCCAATGCCGGATGGCAGCAGGTGAACATCAATTTTAGCCGCTCGTCGGGGAACTCGTCCTGTTCGGTCATATCGTCCTCTCCAGAGAACGAAAGTAGTAGGTCTGCGGCCAGCGCGGCGCGTTTACGTTGGGCTGTAGAATCGCGACGCTGGCGATCTACCGCGCGGCGTTTAGCGACGGTGGTCAGCCATGCGCCGGGGTTATCGGGAATGCCTGTGTCTCGCCATTGTTTGAGGGCAAGCACACAGGCATCCTGAAGCGCATCTTCAGCCAGATCAAAATCGCCCAGATAGCTGATAAGCGCCGCCAGCACGCGGCCATGTTCTTCACGGAAAACAGATTCGATGAGTTGGTGAGCCTGATTCATGTAATGATCTCATGCTGGCAAGGTGCTGAGAAACGTTCAAAATTTAGTCGTACTGCATCACAGGCCGCACTTCAACAGCGCCGTAAGCCGCGCCAGGAATCGCCGCCGCCATTTCAATCGCTTCGTCAAGATCGGCTGCTTCGACCAGATAATAGCCGCCTAACACTTCCTTCGTTTCGATGTATGGCCCGTCGGTTGTCAGCGTTTGCCCGTTCTGAACGCGCACGGTTGTTGCGGTATCCGGCATTTCCAGCCCTTCGCCGCCCAGCACCTTAGCGCCAAATTTTGCGCTGTAGCCGTAATATGCTGCCATCTCTTCAGGGGTGGTTTCGTGAGTAGGATCGGTATAGATAATCAGCAGATATTTCATGACGTTCCCTCCAAAGGTGATATATAGGCGATGAGTTTCGCCCATCTTATGAAACGTCGTTTAAGCATGGTTCAGAATGACAGCGATTTCAGCTTCTCATCTATTCTTCATCTTGAAGGTTATTCGTATAGGCCAGCCGCAGGATGGTTTGCAGCAGGGCGTTCGCGCCTTCGATGATATCTGCCCATGGCGTGAACTCTGCGGGTGAATGGCCAATACCGCCGGTTGAGGGGATAAATATCATGCCGCAGGGCACGATCTGGCTGAGCGCCTGCGCGGCGTGACCGGCGTAGCTTGCCAGGCGCATATGGGAAAGCCCCAGCGCTTCGCAAGAGGATTCGATAGCTTCCACAAAACCAGCCGCCATAGTGGCGGCTGGCATATGAATTTTCGCTTCAACATCAACAGTAAGACCGTGAGCGGCGGCACACTCGCGAGCAATCTGAATCATCGCAAGTTCCATTTCGCCCATGAGGGTTTCGCTCACGTGGCGACACTCTACAAGCAGGCGGGCTTTGCTGGGGATGACATTGTACTTGCCCGGCTCAACCTGAATGTTGCCGCAGTTGAAGATGCCATCCCCGTAACGCGCGCGCACCATATCGTGGGCACGAACGATAAACTGAGCCGCCCCGCGCAGCGCATCGCGGCGTTTATACATATCGGTCGTGCCGGAATGCCCCGCCTGACCGAGAAAGACCACTTCATAGGTGGTGCGCCCGACGATGCCGGTGACCACGCCAATGTGGGTGTCAGCAGTTTCCAGGCGGGTGCCATGCTCAATATGCAGTTCTACATAGCCGGCGATGGCAGCAGGATCACGCCTGGCGTTAGGCACATCACGCAAGGACAGCCCCACACGACCTAAGGCGGCGCGAAAAGACGCATTATCGGTACGCAGTTCGCTGGTCACTTCTGGCGGCAGCATGCCTGCAAATGCGCGCGCGCCAAACAATGAATGCCAGGTGCCTTCATCGTCGGTGAAATCAATCAATTCGAGGTTGACCGGCAGGCGAATATCGTTTTCCGCGAGGATGCGTATACATTCCAGCGCCGCCACAATGCCCACCGCGCCATCATAGCGCCCACCATCTGGCACGCTGTCTAGATGAGAGCCGACCAGCAGCGTTTGCGCGTCTGGCTGTTCACCGGAATAAACGCCGCCGAGATTAGCGGCATCGTCATCGCGCAGGCGCAAACCGATCTCTTCAATACGGTCTGCCAGCCACAGGCGCGCCTGCAAATCGCCATTGGACAGGGCGACCCGATCAATACCGCCATCGGGCGTTTCGCCAATCATGGCAAGGGCTTCAAAGTCGGCGCGCATACGCTCGCCGTTTACTCTCAACGTCTGGTAATCGGTGTGGCTACGGGAAGTCGGCTGCACGCGGGTGTCCGTCGAATGGTCGGCATCAATGATCATTGGCACAAAGGATACAATGACTAGCGATTTACAGATAATGTTAACCATTATATGAGAGTTCATTACAAATTAAAAAACGTGAATTGCGGAAAAACGCTGCTCCAGGCCTGTATCCCTGACTCATTGGGTGCGCGGCGTACATCCGGCTTTAGGCAGGGTGGTAAGGGGTGAAGGCGGCCTTTTTCGCGAATAATATTTCACCCTGACAGGCGTTAAAAGCGCAATTACATCTCCCCGTACCCCCACGTTAATAGGGGGCGTGCCAGCCGAAGAAATGACATATAATAGACGGGAAAGTGTGTGAAAGGTGTAGTAATGGCAGAACTTTCGTTTCTGTCTGATCCGAATATTCTGTATATCCTGCTTATGGCGAGCCTGTGGTTTGCGGCGGTCGCGGTGGCAACCCCTGGAACCGGCGTGTTGGAAGTAGCGGCGCTGGGTTTATCTATTGGGGTGTTGTTTCTTCTGGGCAACGTCGCCACCAACTGGGCAGCGGTGGTCATCATCGTATGCGGCGCGCTGATGTATCATGTGGTGCCATTTTTCATGAAGCGGGCGCGGCCTTTTATGTACGGCGGCCTGATTCTGCAAACGCTCGCCAGTTTCGCCCTGTTTCATGATCGTTCGGTTTCGCTGGCGGTGATCGCGGTGGTTACCTTTAGCTCATTTCTCTACCATCGCTTTATTCTGGATGCGGCGGTAAATACCCGCGATCTGAAACCGGCAATGCTGGATGATGCGCCGATGATCGGCGAACAGGGATTTGTACAGAGTAAGGTTGATCCGGTAGGCACAGTGCGCGTGCGTGGCGAAACGTGGTCTGCCCGCAGCAACACGCCGCTTGAAACCGGACAGGCGATTGTGGTCGTAGCACAGGACGGGCTTGTGCTGTTTGTTGAGCCTGAAAAGCATAAGTACCGGGCTAATGAATCTAGTGTGGGGAGGCAACAATAACTGTGGAAGCAATTCTGGTCATCATCGTTCTTGTATTTCTGGCATTCATATTTTTCTCGTCGGTAAAAGTGCTGGCAGAGTATGATCGCCTGGTCGTGTTCCGTTTGGGTAAATATGCGGGAACGCGCGGGCCGGGCTTAACCCTACTGGTTCCATTCATCGAATCGGCGCGCAAGGTTGATCTGCGTGAGCGCTTTCTGGAAATTCCGCGTCAAACCGCGATTTCAAAAGACAACACCGCGATTGATGTGGACTTTCTGGTGTACTACCGTCTGGTGAATCCGAAGCTAGCGGTGCTGGAAGTCGAGAATGTGGTGCAGGCTTCGCTGAATATCGCGGCGACTACGCTGCGCGCGGTGATCGGCGATATTGAACTGGATGATGTGCTTGCCAAACGCGAGCAGATTAACGATGTGCTGCGGGTGAAGCTGGATGAAGTGACTGAACGCTGGGGTATGAAGATCACCCGTGTTGAAATTCGTGAGGTAGAGCCGCCGCCAAGCGTGAAGGAAGCCATGAACCGGCAGATGAGCGCTGAACGCGAGCGCCGCGCGATGGTCACGCGGGCAGAAGGCGAACGTGCTTCCGCGATCATGGTGGCGGAAGGCGAGAAGCAGTCATCCATCCTGCGCGCAGAAGGTGAAAAACAATCGGCCATTCTACGCGCAGAAGGTGATCGTGAATCTCAACTGCTGCTTCAGCAGGGGCGTGCTGCCGGTTTGGAAGCGCTGACGGCGCAGGCGCGTTTGCTGGATGAAAAGACCTTGATGCTGCAATATTTTGATATGCTGCGCGGGTTGGGTGATTCGCCAGCGACGAAACTTGTGGTGCCTATGGAATTGACTTCGATTGCCAGCCAGTTCATGACCGCGATGCAGGCGGCTGGGCAGGGATTACCGCCAGCGCCGGCCGCGAAGAAACCGGCGTCGCCAGCGCCAAAGTCAGCGCCAACCCCATCGTCGCCAGCGCCAAAGTCAGCGCCAGACAGCTTTGATTTTGATCTGCCGTCAGGGGGCTAGACACGCGCTTTTGTTCCCTCAAATGGCCTGAGATAACGGGCATCAAGGGCGGTTTCTGAGCCGCCCTTTTTGATTCCCGCGCGTGGTGGCTAGGGGTGGATTGCTTCGATGCGCTCGCTGGCGGGGTAGGTATCCAGCAGCGCATTGGCGATCACGAATGCGTTATTTGCGCCTACGCCTAGCGTTGACTCGCTCAAATCCAGCACAAAGGCCGCGCTTTCGCCCTGAACGAAAGCGCCATCGGATGTAAAGCGCACGGCGGTATCTGCGGGCAGCCCTAACGCCTGTACGCTGCGCTCGTTGAAAGCAAGCGAAAACAGCCGCCCAAAACGATTGTTGTCAATCAGGCGCGGCTCAATGTTCAGGTTGATGAGTTCCAGCCCGCGCCGCAAAATCGTGCCACCCACAATAAATGATCCTTGTGAATGTGCTTCTAAAACACCGGCATTGCCGGTTACAAAATTGACTGCCGGGTTAGCGACATACGTTTGACCAGCGGCGGCTGCCGCCGCGCCACCCAGCAAAACGGTCATGCCGCCGCGCCATGCCTCTGCAACCGGTTGAAGCTGTTCAATATTGATCAGCGATTGATCGCCGCCGATCACAGCTATGAAACCATAATCGCTCAGGGCTGTCCCTTCTGGCAGAACTTCTGCTAACTGATCGCCTGCCAGCAGCGAAACGATTTGCCGGTCGCCGGCATATTGCTCTGCGGTATTGGCAAGCTGCGCTGCGTCCGGGTAGCCAACCAGCAGCACCAGCGTTCCGGCATTATCTGGAAAGCTGGATGAGGGGGGCGCGCTTCCGTACAGGTATAGATCGCCGGTGTTTTCAGGCTTTTCAAAAGCTGAAAAATCACGCTCGGCATTGACCAGATGATCCGTCCATGAGGGCTGCAACGTGGTCAGATTGAAGGAAAAATCGCCGGGCGCCAGCAGATGGATAAGCACATTGTGGATGCTCAAAACGCCATTTGCGCTAAAGCTGGCATTTTCTGATGCATTCAGGCTGATGCCATCAAAAATAGCGGCGCTGTACTGGCCGAACACATCCCTGAAAATGGTTTCATCTTGCAGCACTCCACCCGTGGAGCCATCAATGCCGATCACCAGATGCGGCGCGTCATCAAATGACAGCAGGTTCAAAACACGTGGCACCCGCCCCAGTTCCCATAGATGCGTTTCAATCAGCGCGTTGCCTGCGCCTACGCTAAGGCCGCGTTCGCCTGCATCGGGCTGATTCCATAAGTTAACGGCGCCTTCGCGCAGGGCGTTGTTCTGGTCATACTCTGGCGCATAACCTGCAATCATCGGCTGTGCCAGCAAGGCCGCGCCAGCGCTGTTACCGCCCAGCGGCACGCCCCTTTGAAATGCCTGCGCGATTGCCTGCTCTAAACGGGTATTGGCGATGATATTCATGGCGTTGATCTGATCGCCGCCCAGAAAATAGATCGCCGCCAGATCAGCCGTGAAAAACTGCTCGATCAGGCTGCTTTGCGCCGCTTCGCGGGTATACACTGGCGGCACGATGACCCGACAGGGAACACCGTCAATGTTGTGGGATGCCAGCACATCGCGGCAGGATTCTTCAAGCTGGCTGCGGCGCAAATCTGCCAGATAGCTGTTGTCTAAGAGTTCCTGCTGCGAAAACTGATACGGATTGTAGCTGAAGGCGGGCGGCAGCATCAGCATGGTAAAGTGGGTGGCATTCAGCGTTTGCCAGTAAGGCAGCGCCGCTTCAACAAAGTTGTGCAGAGTTTTGTAGCCGCCGCCAATGGGGATTAACGTTCCCTGCGTGCGCGCCGCATCCTGCGCGCTAGCGGGGAATAGAAATACTGATGCCAGCAGCAGGCACAGCAGTAGTTTATGCAGCATTCAGCCAACTCCGGTGTTATAAGATCAGGCGGATTATAACGGCGGCTATCACAAACTGTTGAGCCTGAATCGGGCAAGGATTCGCCTGCAAGCTGCGTCGAATAAGCGCCGCCCCAAAACTTAATGAGGGATGTTGTGACCGAAGACGATCATTTACACCAACGTACATTTACATGGGAAGACCCGATGGCGGTGCTGGCAAGAAGCAAGCATTTAAGTGGGTTGGAATATTTACAGGCGATGCTGCGGGATGAATTTCCACCGCCTCCTATTAGTAAGGCGCTGGATTTTAAGCTGGTGAGCATCGAAAAAGGCCGTGCCGTCTTTGAGTGTATGCCGCAGGAATTTCATTACAACCCGATAGGGGTGGTTCACGGCGGGTTGGCTTCTACGCTGCTGGATTCAGCGATGGGCTGCGCGGTGCAAACCATGCTGCCAGCGGGGACGACTTACGTCACGGTGGAACTGCATATCAATCTGGTGCGGGCGATCACAAAGACAACCGGTCTGGTGTATGCCGAATCTGAAGTTTTACATTCGGGGCGCACACTGGCTACCGCGCAGGGGCGCTTGACCGACGCGCAAGGCAAGCTGTACGCGCATGGCTCAACCACCTGTATCGTTAGCACAGGCTGATAACGAAATGACCTTAGTCGTTCACGATTCCGGCCTGATGCCCTATCACGAGGCGTGGGAATTACAGCGCAAATTGGCTAATGAGCGGGCGCAAGGGGGGGATGATCAGCTTTTGCTGGTGCAGCACCCGCATGTGTTCACGCTGGGGACTGCCGGAAACGAAACTAACGTGCTGTGGGATGAGGATCAGCGCAGGGCGATGGGCGTTGATCTGGTACGCAGCGATAGAGGCGGGGATGTGACCTATCACGGGCCGGGGCAGTTGGTGATTTACCCGATTATGCAGCTTCCGCGCGAGGCGGGGAAAACACATGCCAATGTGGTTGGCTATGTGCGGGCGCTGGAGCAAACGGTGATCGCCTTTTTAGCAGATTACGGAATCGCGGGTAAACCGATTGCCGGATTAACTGGCGTGTGGGTGGATACGCCAGATGGAGAAGCCAAGATCGCGGCGATTGGCGTGCGGGTGAACGTGAAAGCGGTGACCATGCACGGAATCGGCCTGAACCTGAACCCTGATCTGGGCTATTTTAGCGGTATCATCCCGTGCGGGATACAGGATCGCGGCGTGACCAGTTTACAAGCGCTGCTCGGCAAGCCTGTTGATGAAGCGGACGCGAAAACACGGTTTGTGCGGATGTTTTGCGCGCAATTTGGCATTGATTCGGTGATCATGGAAAGAGGTTTCATATGACGGCAGCGCCTGAGCGTGACACTCCCGGCGTGATCGCCTTGCCACCGCTTATTTATGGGGCAGGGGGGCTGCTGGGTATTCTTCTGAATATGCTGATCCCGATTGCTGTGCTGCCGGAATGGCTGCGCGTTCCGGGTATGGTGCTGATCCTGCTCTCGCTGATTCCCGGCCCGTGGGCGCTGCTCAATATGCTGCGGGCGGGAACGCACCCTGAGCCGACACACCCGACAACTGTGCTGGTGACAGATGGGCCGTTCCGCTTCACCCGCAACCCGATCTACCTGACTTTTTCGCTGTTCTTTCTTGGATTCGCGCTCATCACGCTGAACCTGTGGCTGGTGCTGCTGCTGCCTGTGGTGATCGTGGTGATGATCAAAGGGGTGATCGAGCGCGAAGAACGCTACCTTGAGCGTAAATTCGGGGAAAGCTACCGCGCCTATAAAGCGCGGGTGCGGCGCTGGCTCTGAATTTTTGGGGCAGGCGAAAACGGGTCACGGTGAGGCGGTGTGACCCGTCAGATCAACTTTCTGCCAGCGCCGCCCATTGCAGCAGCAGATCATCTAGTGCCGCCTGCTGGCTTGCATATTCTGCGCCTAGCGTTTGCACTTCGGACACCTTTTGCGCCGCGCTGGAACGCTCGATCAGGATTTCCAGTTCTTTAAGCGACCCTTCAACGCTGTGAATTTGCGCTTCAATTTTTGCTATCGCTTCCTGCTGGCGCTTGTTCGGCTTCGGAACGGCTTTCGCGCCGTTGATTGGCGCTGGCGCAGGCGGCAGCGGCTGCGCCACAGCTTTTGCTTCAAGCTTTTGCTCGCGCTGCGCCAGTTGTTCGGCATCTCGCGCTTCGACATATTCTTTATACGCGCCTTTGTATACGCGCAGCTCGCCATCATCCAGCGCCCAGATTTGTGTCGCTAAGCGATCAATCAGATAGCGATCATGCGAAACCAACAGGATCGTTCCTTCAAATTGATCCAGCACTTCCTGTAATACTTCCTGCGCGGGAATATCGAGGTGATTGGTCGGCTCGTCCAGCAGCAGGAAGTTCGCGCCTTGCAGCGCCAGAATTGCCAGCGCCAGTTTGCCGCGCTCGCCGCCGCTGAGCATGCCCACTTTTTTGAACACGTCATCGGCGCGGAACAGGTACTGCGCGAGGAAATTTCGCGCTTCGCCTACACCCATCGGTTTGTGACGCATCAATTCGTCTAAGACCGTATTTTCGAGATTCAGCCCATCGTGCGCCTGCGCGAAATAGCCGATCTTCAAGCCCGCGCCGAGCACAATTTCCCCGCTTAGCTGCGAGTGTTCGCCCATCAGGGTTTTGAGCAGGGTCGTCTTTCCTGTGCCGTTGCCCCCGATCAACGCCGCCGTTTCCCCGCGTGTGAGAGTCAGCTTCTCTAACGCGAACAGCGGCTTGCCGGGAAAGCCGATGTTTAGATCGTAGGCGCGCAAGACCAGATCGCCGCTGCGGTAGGTTGATTTCATACGCAGCGCCAGTTTAGGCGGGCGAATGTTCGGCGAACGCATACTTTTCAGCACATCTTCCGCTTCATAACGGGTGTATGGGCGCACGCCGCCGATGCCGGTATCAATCCATTTTTGGTGTTGGTGTAAGCTAGCAAACCCATCTGCTGGATTGCGACCAATTCGCGGCTTAGACGGCGCAGCCTGCCAACGGCCTGCGGGTTGGTGGCATCACGATCAATATTCTTCTTGATGTAATCCAGTTCTTTGAACAGGCGCTCCATCTCCTGCTCATAAACCTTCTCAGCGCGATCCCAGCGTTCCTGACGCTGATACAGGTAAGCGCTGTAATTGCCGCGATAGATTTCAATGCCGGCGCGGCTCATCTCCCAGATGGTATCAGCGACGACATCCAGAAAATAGCGGTCATGGCTGACGATCAGCAGCGATCCTTGCCAGTTCCGCAGCGTGTGTTCCAGCCATTCAACGGCGCGCATATCCAGATGATTGGTCGGCTCGTCCAGAATCAGCAGATCAGGGCGTTCCAGCAGCAAACGAGCGAGCAGCGCCCGCGTCTTTTGCCCACCGCTGAGGATATTCAATGGCGTGTCATAAGCATCGGCGCTGAAGCCAAGCCCTTCCAGCGTGGATTTAATGCGAATTTCAAAATCGTAGCCGCCGATGGCTTCAAAGCGCTCCTGTAACGCGCCGTATTCGGTCAGGATGGCATCCAATCGCGCAGAATCGTTCTCGCTGGACATGGCTAGTTCAAGCGCGCGCAGTTGATCTTCCATTGCTTGAACGCCTGCAAACGGGCGCAGCATCTCTTCCCAGATGCTGTGGGTGGAATCGTGGAACGCCTGCACCGCTTCCTGCCGCAGGTAGCCGATGCGTAAGCCTTCAGCGCGGTTAATAGTGCCGGTATAGGGCTTTTCTAAGCCGGTGAGCAGCAGTAAGAGCGTGGTTTTGCCGATGCCGTTTGGCCCGACAAGGCCGACGCGCGCGCCGGGTTCAATGCTGCCGCTGGCGTTCACAAACACATCGAACGCGCCGAATGACTGCCCAAGTTGATTAAAGGTGAGAATCGCATGATGGTTCTCAAGGGTTCATAACGTACAATTCATCACGAAGCATAACTGAAAAAGAGGTTGGCGTCTATGGGGGAAGTAGGATTGAGAGACTAAATGGCGATAGGCTCATTTGCGCCGGAAGAAACGTTATTCAGCCGGGCTTCGACAGCAGTTTGAGCTGGCCGATCTATAGCGAGACTCATCTAAACAGCGGCTGGTTAGACGAACTGCTTTGTGATCTAATCCGGTCAAGCCTTGCCAGCGGCCGGCCATCTTTCATCTGCTGCGGCTAAACCTTAAACGCCGACAGCCTGATTAAAATCGGGCTGTCTACACCCTCACCCGGTTCACATCAACGGCATATTCCCACCAGTTATTGGAGACGCCATCAGTTTCGCCTTCGATATGCGGCAGATGGCGCATCCACCAGATGTGATGCTTGCGAATATCGCCGCCGCCCCAATCGGCGCAGGTCATGATTTTGGCTTCGCCGCTTAGATTCGGGAAGTTGTACCAGGTATCGGCGCGGCTTTTCACCGGAGTCGGGTTGCCCCAGTCGTAATCTTTCAGGCTGTTGGGCGCGAAATGCACGTTGCCACATTCTGCCTGACCGGGATTTTTCTTCTCATAGCGAATGAAGCGCTCCCATAGATTTTGTTCACCGCGCTTATCGGCATAAACTTTGGACATCATGGACTCGATACGATGCCCCATGTCCTCCAGCATTTCACCGACGCCGCGTTCATAGTTAAAGCCCATGATCACAAAGCGGCGTTTGGCGTGCTGCGTGCCTTCTAAGGGGGGCGCGTTGCACCAGAAGGCGTTCGGGCCGGCCATGATGCTTTCATAATAGCCGCAGTAGGGAAAGCCCATCAGCCATACTTCGTCAATTTCGCCAGAATCTACGCGCTCGATCAGCTTGAATTCGCGCACCAGCGCCAGATAATCTACCGCGTCGGGCTGGTGAAATTGACGCTTGCTCCACGAATCGGCAAAACTCTGGTCGGTGTAGCGAAAGCCATCCTTCTTCTGGGGAAAATCGTCAATCTCGATCCGGTCTACAACCTGAAAATTGGCATAGCCATAGCTGCACTCGCGCAGATCGTTGATATACCCCTGCATCAATTGATCAGGGTCTTGCCAGTTATAAACCTCTTTGATTTTGCGCCCGTTGTGGGTGCGCATGATCGGGTTATGAATAAGCGCTAACACTTTTGAGGTGACTGGCGTGATGCTGCCTGCCGCGCCTTGTTTGGGGGATGGGTTAGGGTTTAATGGCGGGTTGGTGGGCGATCCGTACTGTTTGAGCGTGCTTTTCTGACCAGCATCCCCGAACAGTAGCTGCGAAAGTAACTGCGTAAATTTGGCTGCCATTACAAACCTTCCCGTGATCAGGCGACTTTTCCAGCTTAACTGTACCACGTTATGGCATTGGTCTGGCACGGTTTTGCGTGGATCAGACGCGCCGTTTAAGATCAGGCTCTCAAATAATTGTGAGTTCTGGAGCGCACGTATGCAGTCGCAGCTTGCCTATGATTTGACTGTTGAGACTGGATTGATGGCCGGAATGCGCGGCAACTTCCCGCCTGAAGTTTCCCTGCCGATTGTTGAAACGCTGCTGAAAGCTGGCATCAAATCGTTTGAATTTACTCTTAATTCGATTCAGGCGGTTGAAGCGATGCAGGCCGCTAAACGTGCATTTGGCGATGCGGCGGCGGTGGGTATGGGCACAGTGCTCAAAGCCGATGATGCGCGTAAAGTGCTGGATGCTGGCGCGGATTTTGTGGTCGCACCGTCATTCCAGCGTGACACGGTTGAAGTGGTGCATGCGGCTGGCGTGCTCATGATCCCCGGCGTGATTACCCCTACTGAAGCGGTAGACGCACATGCGACGGGCGCGAAGCTGATCAAGATATTCCCGATTGGGGCGTTAGGCGTGGATTATTTCAAGGCGGTGCGCGCGCCGCTGGATTACATTTCGTTTTGCTGCAATGGCGGCATGAGCGATCAAAATGTGGGCGATTTCATCCGCGCCGGGGCTGCCGCCTGCGGTATGGCGAATTGGCTGACCGGCGATGGCACGTGGCCGTTAAGCAAAATTGCCGAACGAGCACAGTTGTTATTGGATATTGTCGCCGCTGCACGCGAAGGCAAACCCGCAGCGATGAGGGCGTAGGGCGCGTAAAGCCCCTCAACCTAACCGCTTTTTCTACACAAGCGGGGAAATGGGGCGGCATTGGTTTAACGGGTATTAACTTCCGACCCTAAAGCGCAGGATTTCCGCCGAATTGTTGGCTGCCGCAGCGCCGTCAAGCATGACGGGCATACGCTCGCCGGTATCGGGGCGGTAAAAGCCGATCTGGATGCTGTATGCGCCAGAGGGCAAATCGGCGGGTAGGGTGAACGCCCAGCTATCGGTAATCTGTTCGCCCGGCGACCATGCCCATGCAGGATAATTGCCGCCGCGCGGGATGCCGTCAGCCAGCACACCTACAAAACCATTTTCGCCGTATAGATGGATGAACTGCGACCAGCTATCCGGTGTGACATTGGTGACATTCCACGCCAGATCAAGCGAGACAGATTCCCCCGGCGCTAAATTCCCCGTGAGGCGGTAGCCTTCGATCTGCGCGAAATTTGGGAATACGACAGCGGTTGGCGTGAGCGCCGCCGCAGTCGCCATCTGGCCTGCGGGGCTGATAACCTGCCCGACGATAGGCGATTGTATGACGGTGCCATCCGGCGCAGTCGCTTCCCAATCAACCGCCAGCGTTTCGGCGTTAAGCACTACTGCGATGATGTCGTATACTGTGGCCGGCTCAAGCAGCGGTTCTTCGCGCAAATCGGGATCATCTATGGGGATGCTGAGATCGTCGCAAAAGATTTTTCCGGCTTCCCATAACGGGCTGTTGTAATGGCCTAAGCCGAAAATGGTGGTGCGGTCTGCGACGATAACGCCATCGTGGATCAGCTTGATCGAGTATGCTGCCGGACGCTCTGTTGCTTGCAGAACCTCCCAACAGGCGGTTAAGGGGTAGCGCTCGCCTGTAATATGCTGGTCAGGCTGATGGATGCCCAACAAGCGAATGGCGCCGCCGAAGTCTACTGTGCCGCCGGTCAGGGGTGGCAACTGCGCGCGGTCTAAGAATACCGGAAGGCCGTAGGCGTTTTGCAGGGCGACAGGCACGAAGATCAGGCTGGCGGTGGCAAGCACAGTGGTCGCAGCGGCACGCAGCGGAAAATCCAGCCATCTGAGGCGGCCAGACAGCAAGTACAACCCGGCGGTGAGCGCCAATGCGGTGGCGATATGTGCCGGATACATGAGCCGCCCGCCCGTGAAGCTCAACTGCTGCATCCAGCGGATCATTCCCCCGAACACCACTATGAACATGACCGCAAGCACAAGCGCCTGCTGTTGATGCAGTTTCGTCCAGCGCGTCACCTTTTTGCCAGACAGATAGCCTGCCAGAGAGAGCGCAAGGATCAGGCCAAAGAGGGTGTACGTGAGCGGATGTGCCAGATTGAAGAACGACCAGCCCCAGTAGGAAAGATACAAGTGGGGCAGCAGCGGCACAATTTCAGCCAATGAGCGCGGCTGCTCGAAATAAAAGCCTTCAACGGGATGGCGATGGGTATTGAAGCCGAACGGATCGCCATAGCTTACGAAGCCGTAAATCATCCAGGGCAGGAAAATAACTGCCAGCGGAATTGCAAACAGAATGGCGTCGCGCAGCATCTGGATCAGGGATGCGCGCTGCTTGCGCCATACGATCAGAATCGCCAGCGCGATCCCCGGCGCAACTAATAAGGCGCTGACTTTGGAAAGCGCGGCCAGCGCAAGCAGCGCGCTTAGAAGCAGCAGGCGCAGCGGCGAAGCGCCCAACCGCAGCAAGCGCAGAGTTTGCCAGATGGCGAGCGTGGCAAAGGCGGCAGCGGCGGTGTCATTGGTGATATAGCTGCTGATGTGTAGCATCGTGGGCATGAAGGCGAAGATCGCGGTGGCGGTCAGCGCCCATGACTGGCGTCGGAACACCTCTCGCGCCGCGCCGTAGGCTCCGGTTACGGCTAACGCGCCCCAGAGCGTGGCTAACACACGTAAGGTGTGGCTGGCGCTAACCGCGTCGGGCATGCCGAACAGCGATTCATCAACGCCGTGATAAAAGTTGATGCGATTGTCTTCACGATTCCATGGCTCGTGCGGTGAATACCAGCGGTTGCGTACCACTTCGCCGGTGTAGTGCAGCAGGGTATCGCCATCAACGACAGGCTGGTTCAGGATGCGTAAGAGCAGGCTGCCGACCCAGTAAGAAAGCGGCGGTTGGCCGCTGGCCTGCTGGGTGGCGTTGGTATTGCGGGTGGCGCGGTCTGGAAGCTGATTCTCGGCATACAGCAACATGCTGTAATTGAAATGCAGCACTTCATCGCTGCCTTCCAACACTGGAAGCTGGCGCTGCTGCATTAACGATCCGGCAGCGAACAGCACCAGCAGCAGCAAAAAGGCGCGATGCCGCTTCAACCCACTGATCACGCAGGCACTTCCTTCGTTAAACAGTGTACCGCGCCGCCGCCGTTGACCGCGATATCGCAGCGAATCGGGATGACTTCGTGATCTGGCATCGCCATTTTGTATATTGCCATCGCGTGTTCGTCCGCGCCGATCATAAACGCTGGCACCAATACCCGCCCGTTCACGGTCAGGCTGTTGGTGTATGTGCGCCAGATCGGGTAGATGCCCCAGTTCAAATATGGCGGCAGCGCGGGTAGGGTATAAATCCGGTAAAGATCGCCACAGGCGTTGGTTTCACGCTTAAACAGGCTGTGCGTTTGCCGCAAGGCATCTTTGTTGAATCGCAAAGATGGATGGGTGATCAAAACGGTACGCGCATCCGCCAGTTTGACGATCAAATCAACGTGGCCGGTTTCTTCGCGCCACAGGGACGGCGTGACGATCAGTTTCTCAAAGCTGAACGCAAGGTGCAAGCGGCGCTCAATTTCAGCGCGGCTGAGATGCGGGTTGCGCGTATAAATGCCCTGACTGGCGATCAGCGTACCCGCGCCATCGCTCCAGAAATTGCCGCCTTCGGTATGCAGATCAATCGCGCGAAAGGGGATGCCATCGCCAGCCGCATAACGCGCGGCGAAAGCGGCATCATTGGCCTGCGGATAGGCGGGCAGCGGATCATAAGCTGCGCCAAGCATCACACGGTGGCCTTCGCTTGTGCGCCCGGTGAACGAGCCGAAATCGCGCACCCAGATGTCATCTGTGGGCAGCACAATCAGACGCACATTCTCCATTTTGCCGAAGGCGCGGGTTTCCAGATACAGCCAGACTGCGTTCGCCCATGCCGCGTCAGGAATCAGCACATCGGCGCGCGCTACTTCGCTAACGGCTTCGATAATTTGCGCGTGGCTTTCCCATAAGGGCGGATATAAAACGGGAAAGGCGGTGATCACCGCTTCCATCGCCTCCCACTGCGCGGGCAAACGAATCGGCGTTTTCGCAGCAGCGGCGGGCTGGCGCGCAAGATCGGGCTGGTGTACCGGAATATTGAGCGACGAGATCGCGTCACGGGCAGCGTATACATTCATCCCCGGCGGCAAAATCTGGTTAGTCAGCAGATAGTGAGCCATTTGCGCCGGGGTTTCAGGGGCTGTGCCGCCATGCAGCCCATCGGCCTGAGAAGCCGCGCGACCGGGCAGCAGTGGTTTTAAGGCGGTTAACCCCTGCCGCCGCCACAGCGGGTAAGGGATGTAGTCAAAGCGAACGGGTAAGGGCAAGATGATTCCCTGTAAACGGCTGCTCAATACAATATGCCGATATTCTACCGTTCAACCGGAATGGCTTGAACTGCCAACTCAAATAGGCGGGATAACGTTGTTTTGCATTTGCGCGCGGGCGAATTATGATCCACGGATAGCTTACGAGACGCAAAGAACACCTACGACGCAGATGATTTGAGGCTATTTTTATGCGCGTTCGGCTGCTGCCCATCTTTCTACTCATCATCGCCCTTTGTGCAGTGCCTGCCGCCGCCCAAGAGCCGTTGAACCCTGACGCCCCCGCCGAAGCTGGCTCGCTCACCTTAACCCCCGGTTTTCAGCCTGATCCGTATCGCATCCCTACGATCATCATTGGCGGCGGCGATGTGGACGCAAATTCACGCCAGTTGGGGACGGATTGTGTGGGCTTCATCACCACCACGCCAGATTTCCGCCTGCTGATGACCGCGCCGCAAGCGCTGCTGCGCTTCATTTTTATTGCCGACACCATCACCGCCGACGCTACTCTGGTGGTGCGCGCGCCGGATGGCCGTTTTCTGTGTAACAACAACGCCTTTGGGCTGCTAAACCCAATGGTAGATGTCACCGATGCCCCGGCGGGAGATTACGCAATCTGGATCGGCGCGTTTACGCCGAACACGCCCATGTTCGGGGCTTTATATTTCACCAGCCGCGATTCTGTTATCCCCGGATCAACCGGGCTGCTGATGCCCGTAGAAACCACGATGCCGACGCTTGATCCGGCCATCGCGCTTACGCCTACGCGGTCGCCCGGCACATTTCTTGATCCGGCGCTGCCGCCTGTGCATGGTGATACTACGCTGACGACGGGCTTTTTGCCCGATCCATTTTGGACGCTGGTCATCGGCGGCGGCTTTTTACCGGTACCTGCATTGGATGGCGAAGCGCCAGAGTTTAGCGCCTGTGCGGGGTTTGTAGAAAGTGCCCCCGATTTTACTGCCCACTGGTCAGCACAATCCACGCGGATGCGTATTCATTTCATCCCCGCATCGGTAGGCGGTGTAGAGCCGGATACGGCGCTGATCGTGCGCGGGCCGGATGGACGTTTTAGCTGCAACCGCGATTTTGCCCCCGGTTTCACCCGACCCTCGGTTGAATTTATCAGCCCGATTCCCGGCGATTATGTTATCTGGGTTGCCAATGAAGATGTTCCCGGCGCGGCGGCGCCCGGATTACTGTATTTCACCGAACTGACCACCACGCCGGACACGCTGGTACAAGCGGCGACGCAGGCAATTCCAATGATCAATGGCCCCAGCCCCGACGCGGTGGGCAGAGCCGTAATTTTCGATGCTTCGGCCATTGACCCGATGGCGGTGCCCATTGATGAATTTGCCGCGCCTGCTGGCACGATTGATCTGGAGGCGCTGAACCCGGATGCGCGTGGGCCGCGCGGGTTGTTGTGCGAAGGCTTTGTGAGCGCCACCCCCACAATCAGCGTGACTCTGCCGCTGGCTTTCCCGTATCTGCGCGTATTCTTTATCGCTGAAGACCCGCAGATTGACCCGGTGCTGGTCGTTCGTATGCCTGATGGACAGTGGTACTGTGGGGATGATGTGCAGCAGAACTTGAATCCACAGGTGGATATTGTCGGGAATGCGGCTACTGGACTTGCCAGCGTGTGGGTGGGTACCTATGATGGTTCAACCCCGGCACGCGGTACGCTGTACCTGACGCGCGGGCAGGCGAATGTGAATGATCCGCTGCAAGCTGCTAACCTGACTGGTTTGGCGGCTTTCGATCCCGGCGCATTTCCCACCGCAACCCGCGATCCGATGGTGGTGGTTATGCCGACCACGCCGCCTGTGTTTAATAATGCCCTGCCTACCCCGGCGGGCAATCAGGGGTTTGCCGCTGCGGTGCTAGAGCCTTATGCCGCGACCAATTACGGCGAAACCGCGCTGGTTTCGGCAGTTGCGCCGCACACGCTTCAGGCGATTGCCGGGGGCGATGTGGATGCCACCGTTTTAGGCGGCGAATGTGTGGGCTTCATCTCGGCACAGCCCGATTACCGGCTGATCTGGTCAGGCAGCTTTAACACCCTGCGAATTTTCTTCACAGGCGACGGTGACGCGACGCTGGTTGTACTTGATCCGAACGGGACGATGCATTGCAACGATGATTCATTCACCACCCAAAGCCCGACGGTGGATATTGCCGCTGCGCCGCCGGGGGTATATAACATCTGGATCGGCAGCTATGCGCCGGGTGGGGCGATTACCGGCACGCTGCGTATCACCGAAGATTTGAATCGCAACCCACTAAACCCGTGATGTGCTATGACTGACCAACAACTGCTCGTTTCCAGCCAGGCGGGGCTGCGGCTAATTGCCATGCTCACGCTGTTCAACGGCGCGAAATTTGACCGCCTGCGCGCCTATATCAAAGAACATTATACGCAAGCGGCGCTGGAGGCTGAGCCTGCCGCTGTACGATTGGCGGCTTTGAAAGTGATCCTGGCGGATCATGGCAAATTACGGGTGCGACAGGTGGTTGCCGCCGAAAAGCATCGCGTGGTCGTGCTGCTGGATACGCAGGATGCAAGGCTGTACATGGCGGATATGGCCTGCGAGGATGATTATCCCCACAAGGTCGCCGCATTTGATTTGGCTGAATTAGGGGTTGTGACCTGAAGCTGGATTTTGACTGATTTATGACTTGTCGGTTTTCGCCAGCACCAGCCGCATTTCGCTGGTGGCGGGCTTGAAGCCAAGCTCCTCATAAAGCGGCCGCCCCTGCACGCTGGTGTGCAGCATCACAAAATCGTACCCGCGCACCCGACATTCTTCGATACACTGGCTGACCAGCCACGCGGCTAACCCCTGCTTGCGGTAGGCTGGTTCGGTGTACACGTTGGTTACATAGCCGCGCCCGCGCTGTGGCGAAATAGAGGTGGGCGGCCAGTCTACAAACCACACGCCCGCCCCTGCGACCACTTCATTCGCTTCGTTCAGCGCAAACCAACCAACATACGTTTCATTGGTCATATGCTCTAGCAGCCACTCGCGAAAATGATTCATCGCGATTTCAGTCTCTTCGTCGCTGGTCAGCGCATTGGCGAGGAAAATGGCGCGGCGGTGCGTGACGATCAGCTCAAAGTCGTCGGCTGTCATCAGGCGAATGGCATAATCGGTCATCTATCCTCCGTCAGTTCACCTACAATCGCAGGCGAATTCGCATTTCATTGGTGGGGCTAAAGCCTAATTTCTCGTAGACCGACCTGCCCATGTCGCTGGCGTGAAGCGATACGGTGCTGATGCCATTTTCCCGGCAGTGAGTTACACAACGCTGCACCAGCAAACTGGCTAACCCGCGATGGCGGTGCTCTGGTTCGGTGTACACGTTCAGCACATACCCCCGCGTCACTTGCGGCACGCCCGGCCCCGGTATCCAGTCCAGCAGCGAAAGCCCCGCCCCCGCAATTGGCGTATCATCCGTTGTAACCGCAAAGAAACCGGTATAAATGCCAGACGCGGTGCGTGATTTTACCCATTCGTAGACCAGAGGTTCAGATTCTTTCACCAGCGTAGGATCAACGCCCATATCTAAGAACATGGCGCTGCGGTGATGCACAACCACGCCGGTTTCATCTGCCCGCGCGAGGCGGATGGTGTAATCAGTCATTTATTTCTCCGCCTGTTCTGCTGCTACTGGCAGTTTGATACGCATTTCTGAGGATGGTTGAAAGCCCATAGTGTCATAGAGCAGCTTGCCGGTTTCGCTGGCGTGCAGGCTGACAATTGTAATGCCGCGCGCGCTGCATTCATCAAGACACTGCTGCATCAGCTTTCTGGCTAAACCCTGACGGCGATACGCGGGTTCGGTATAGACATTAAAGATATGCGCTCTTGTGCGCTCGATGGAGGATACACTTGGCAGCCAATCCATCAGCCACATGCCTGCGCCCGCCACAATTTGATCATCGCCTGCTTCAACCAGCCAGCCTACAAACGTACCATCCTGTAAATGATCGGTGAACCAGCCGCGCGCGCTGCCTTCAACCCTGCGCACGTCAGCCGGCGCGTGCCCGCGTTCTAACAGCGAAGCCGAGCGCTGCGCCACGAGAATCTCTATATCCTGCAAAGTGACTGCCCGTATGCGATATGCCATCTACTGCCTCCGACATGCGCGTATAAATCATAGGGCAGGACGCGCCCAGATCAAGAGATGGTTCGCGGTATGGTCTTAGTGTTCGCGTTATAATCGGCGTGAACGAATATGGTTTTGTGTGAATATAGCAAGCGCACACAAGTTTTAGGATAGATAGATGACTTCAGCAGACCTGCGCCCATCTCCGCGCTACAAGCCGGTTTCGTTGTTTGTGACCTGTATTCTGGACATGATTTACCCGCAAACCGGGGTTTCAGTGGTCAAAATTCTGGATCATCTGGGGATAGAGGTTCATTTCCCGCTAAACCAGACCTGCTGCGGCCAGCCTGCCTTCAACAGCGGCTTTCATGCCGATGCGAAACAGGTGGCAATTCAATTCCTCAAGGCCTTTGAGGGCGCACAAGTGATCGTTTGCCCTTCGGGAAGCTGTGCCTCAATGGTGCGCCACTATTACCCCGAACTCTTCAAAGATGATCCGGTCTGGTATGACAAAGCATTATGGGCGTCGGAAATAACGTGGGAATTCACCGAATATCTGGTGGATGGGCTGGGCGTGACCGATCTTGGATTAAGTATGCCGCCGAAAAAGGTGGCTTTCCATCACGCTTGCCACGGCTACCGCCTGTTGGGTTTGGGGACGCAGGCGCAAACGCTGGCGGAAGGTATTGAAGGCGTAACCGTCACCGATCTGCCCGGCGCGGATCAATGCTGTGGTTTTGGCGGCACGTTTTCGGTCAAGATGCCAGAAATCAGCAGCGCCATGCTGAACGATAAGGTGCGGAATATCAATTCCACCGACGCTGACGCTATCGTCACGGGGGATGCAAGCTGCCTGACGCAGATGAACGGCGGGCTTAGCCGCAGCAACAGCCCGCACCGGGTGATCCATATTGCCGATTTGCTGGCTGAAGGCCTTGAGCATAACGCGCCTGAAAGTGGTGATTAACCCCTGATGCTCTGGCGCAAACTGCTGGCGACAGGTTTATTTGCCGCGCTGATTAGCACAGGTGCTGCAAATGCCCAGGGAACACCGGTGCCGCCCAACGTGATTCAGATCGGCAGCACGGTTAGCGACACGCTCGCCCCCGATATGCCCTTTCGCTGGTGGGAATTTTATGCCTTTTCCGGCCAGGTGTTTCGCGCGCAAATGCTGACTGAGGATGGGCTGATCCCCCGCTTGGGCGTGATGGATGCCAGCGGCGAGATATTCGTTCGCTCGGATCAGCCTGGCGACGGCATTACCAGCTTGCCGAATCTGGCAATTATTGAATTCACCGCCCCGACGGATGGCGCTTTGCGATTGGTGGCGGGCGCGCTAGACGATAGCACAGGCAATTATCGCCTCACCTTGCAGGAACTTGAAAACCCTAACGATACGGGCGCTTTGACCGTTACCTTTCCCTGTAACAGCCAGGAAGCGACGGTGCTGGCGGCGGTACAGTTTAGCCATGAAGCGGGCATGAGCAGTGATTTTCGCGCTTACCTGTATGGCGAATCCGGGATGCAGCCAGTAATCCGCGTGCAAGCCCCGGAAGCAGGCATTGATCTGTGCTGGGATGATCCCGGCGATTCCGCAGGCGATCAAGCATTTTTGCCCGCTGGCGACGCAATCACCATCATGGCTGATCAGGATGAGCAGGCCGCATTATTTTCTGTAAACGCTGGCGCGCCATTGGGCGAAGTTACGCTGACGCTAGGCGCGATCCAGCCGGCACAGGGGCGCTATCTGGCATTTTTCAGCGGCGATTCTTTAGGCGAACGTAATGACAACGTGACGTGGCGCGTTCGTCAGGGGCCGCTGCCCGCGCAAGCTAATGATATGCTGATTTACATGATCGGCAGTGGCGCGAATAGCCGTCTTGATCCATTTCTTGAATTGGGCGATATTACCGGCACGCGCATTGTTGCCTGTGATGATGCTGGCGGGCGCGGCTGTGAGGGGATGCCTACGGCGCGGGGCGTTGGCGTGATCCTAAGCAACGGGGAATCTGCGCTTGGGGATCGCTTCGACGCGGGCGTGACCTTGCCTGCTGGCGCAACAGACTGGCACACGATCACCTTCGCCAGCTTTGGCGGTAACACGACTGGCGATTTTGCCGTGCTGCTTGCCGGGCAATTGGGCGGTGAAACCGAATAAGCTGCACCGCCGTCTTTTCGATCAAATTTCATCGTGAATGAGTACGCAGATGGGCGGTTCGTAAATCGCCCATATTGCAAATTCGATCTCGATGGGATTAACAGATCCCTCTCCCGCCGAAGGTGGGGGAGAGGGCGGCTAAACAAAGCGCGGCGGAGGTCTTTACCCTACTTCGCCCACTCGTTTTTAAGATCCTCAAACCCGTATTCTTTTGCTAAATCCTTCACCCAGAAGGATTGCCCACTTTTTTGCATGATATTCGCATCACCCGCCAGCGCTGCAACGGCTCTGCCAGAGAACAAGGGCGATTCTGAGATCGTCAAATCGAGATATTGCGCGTATAGCAGCACGCCTTCGGTGCGTACCAGCCCCGGAAACAGGGTGACGACGGCAATTTGCTTGTCCTTCAGCGAGAAAGACATATCCTGGGTCATACGGTTCACGGCGCTCTTTGCCGAATTATAGGCCGCGTTATAACCCGGTTCATCAATATGCGCCGAGATGTTCACGATCAGCGCGCTGCCGTGCGCGATCATCCGTTTCGCCGCGAATGTGCTGGCAACATATGCCCAGCGCACACCGTCAAAATTTTCGCTCCACAAAGCCGGCGGCCGTTCCCAGAATGGTGTATTCGGCGGGGGGTAGGTGCGGGTGTGATGCCCCTCATACCCGCGCCACGCATTGTTGATCAGCACATCCAGCCGCCCATGCTCGTTGTAGATGCGCTCGATCAGCGCCGCTACCTGTTGATCATCGTTGTGATCAACTTTCACCGGTATAGCCGTACCGCCCGCCTGCCGCACCTGTTCAGCCGTATCTTCCAGCGATCCGGCCAATGGTACGGTAGGCGCAGCCTCATCCACTGTGCGCCCCGTAAAATAAACTGCTGCCCCTGCTTCGCCCAAGCCCCGCGCGATACCGCTGCCGATGCCCCGGCTTGCCCCGGTGACCAGCGCGATCTTTCCAGCGAGTGTCATATTGAACGCTCCATAGTAGGAAGATAAAAGTCCTTGATGGCAGTCCTATATGGTGAAATTTGCCCGATGTGTGCCAATAGCGATTTCAAATCCAGCGTGTTAAAACTGCAAACCGTTCATTAAATGCGCTGGAAACCTCATAACGGATTATATGAAAAACCTTTACGCAGAACTTCACCCGATACCTGAGCGCATTGAAGGCGAATGGCTGTACTTGCGCGCTGTGCAAATGGGGGATGGTTCGCTGGTACGCGCGGGGGTAGAAGAAACCTTTGCACAACTGCGCCAGTGGATGCCCTGGGCAAAACATATGCCTTCGATGGCTGAAAGCGAAACTTTCGCCCGTGAAAGCGCCGCCCGCTTCGCTCCAAAGAAGAGTTCGACTTTTTGCTGTTCAGGAAAAGCGATGATCTCTACCTGGGCAATATGGGCATTCACACCATTGATTGGGACGTGCCGCGTTTTGAGATTGGCTACTGGCTGCGTGCCAGCCAACAGGGGCAGGGCTATGCCACCGAAGGCGTGCGCATGATTTGCAAGCAGCTGTTTCAAGGGCAAAAGGCAGAGCGCATCGAAATTCGCTGCGACGATCTTAACCTGCACAGCGCCGCCGTTGCCGAGCGTGCCGGATTTACGCTTGAGGCCATCCTCAAAAACCACGCCCGAAATAATGAAGGCGGGCTGCGCAGCACCCGTGTATATGTTTTATTTCCAGAAGTTAGCGAGGCGTGATGAGCGAATTTGAAAATACACCGTTATCACAGCCTTTACCGGATGATCCGGCTGAGCGTATTGTGCGCTTCGCCCGCGATCTGGCGTGGGGCGCGCTGCAAAAGCGCTGGTCGCCAGCGCCAGCAGTTGCGCCAATGGGGGCTGACGGTTTTCAATGGCTGGATTTTGGCCGCATGGATGCATATTTAGCCGAAGTTTGGGATGATGACCCGCCCTGGCCAGAACTTTTGGTGTCGCTTGGCTATCTGGAAATCACGAATCAGCGCGAGTCTGGTACGGTGGACTACATACTTACCCCGCGCGCTTTCGATCTGCTGCGTGAGCCAGCGACGCCGCCTAACGTTTTTATCTCGTACCGGCGTGCCGAAAGCAGCGCTTTTGGGCTGCTAGTCGTCGCTCGCCTGAAAGCGGTAGGCGTGCAAAATCCGTTCATTGATCTGCAAATTGATCCCGGCGCGGAATGGCGGGCGTATTTAGAGAAGATGGTGCGCGAATGCCGCTATTTCATTTTGCTGATCGGCCCGACCACGCTGGAAAGTGAATATGTGCGCGAGGAAATTGAATGGGCGTTGAATACGCCGGGTTGTGTGATTGTGCCGGTCACCCATAATGGCTTTCAGCGCGATCATTCATTTCCGGAAGCATTGGCGGCGAGACAAGTGATTGAAGTACGCCGCGAATCGGCTGAAGATTACGAATTAGCAGTTATCAAGCTGCTGAATTTGCTGGGGTACACGCCGTAGGAAAGGCGGCATGATCTTCGCGCCACCTTTCCGTTTAAAAAATTATTTCTGCCCATCATCGTAGCCGTTGGGGTGACTCTGATGCCATTTCCACGCGGTTTCGATGATCGGGCGCAGATCGCCATACTGCGGCATCCAGTTGAGTTCTTCCATAATGCGCGTGTTATCAGCTACCAACGCCGCTGCGTCGCCTGCGCGCCTGCTGCCCACCTGTATCGGAATTGCGTGGCCGGTCACTGCGCGCGCCGCTTCGATCACTTCCATCACCGTATAGCCGCGCCCGATGCCCACGTTATAGGCGTGGCTTTCGCCCTGCTGGAGGACTTCCAGCGCGCGAATATGCGCGTCGGCTAAATCCAGCACATGAATATAATCGCGAATCGGCGTCCCGTCGTGCGTGGGGTAGTCATCGCCGAACACGGTCACGAAATCGCGCTGACCGAGCGCTACTTGCAATACCAGAGGGATCAGGTGGGTTTCAGGGTGATGATCTTCCCCGATTACGCCGTCAGGATGGGCGCCGCTGGCGTTGAAATAACGCAGCGCGCAGTATTTCAGGCCGTAAATGCGATCCATCCAGTACAAAATGCGTTCAGCGTGGGCTTTGGTTTCGCCATACACGCTGCCGGGGATGATCGGCTCGTTTTCGTCAATCGGAATACGCGCGGGTTTATCAAACAAGTTGGCTGTTGAGGACAGGATGAAGCGTTTGACGTTGTTTTCGCAAGCCGCTTCGATAATGTTGGTCGCCGTTTCGATGTTATCGCGCAGGTACATAAATGGCTGCTGCATGCTTTCGCCCACCTGAATACGCGAGGCAAAGTGCATGATGCCATCAAAGGTGTAACGCTGGAAGATGCTGGCAATCTGCGGGCGGTTCAGCAGATCGGCTTGCTCAAAAATGGCGTTAGGGTGGATGGCGGCGCGATGCCCGGCGCTTAGATTGTCCAGCACCACCACTGAATACCCGCGCTCGATCAGGCGGTAAACCACATGACTGCCGATGTACCCTGCGCCGCCGGTCACGAGAATTGGATTCAAAGTTTAGACTCCTGATTCGCAAATCAGGACGGTTTTAGTACCGCCCTGTTCATACAATATACTGGCTGTGCGCCGTGATTCCTCATCTGAAGCTAGGCATCGCCCGGCTGAAGCATCTCATCATCTTTCATAACGCCGCGCTGTCCGCCATCCAGATTGGTGACGTACATGGTGTTGGTTGAGCTGATGATTTTCAGGTTGTTGTCGTCCAGAATTTTCATTACATCAAATATCAGCTTTTCCTGTATTTGCATGAACTGTTTGTAATCACGCACCAGGACGTAAAAGCGCACCATGATTTCAAGCGACTGCGCCCCGATTTTGCGCAGGAATACGTTAATCGACTCCTGGTCAATAGCCTGATCGGATCGCAAGGAGCTTCGCACTTGTTCAAGCGCATTATGCAGCGCCGCCGTGTGCGTGGTGTAGGGTACGCCAACCGTAATATCCACCAACCGCTTGGTGATTTGCGTGGCATTGACGATAGCGGCGTTGGCAAGTGTGGTGTTCGGAACAGTCACGTAAGATTGGTCGGTTTGGCGGATGCGGGTTGAGCGCACGCCCACGCTGATCACCGTCCCTTCAACATCTGGCGTCTTGATGTAATCCCCAACTACGAACGGCCTATCGCCAACGATAGCCAGAAACCCAAACAGGTTGCTCAGCGTATCCTGAGCTGCCAGCGAAATTGCCAGCGAACTGATGCCGAGCGCGGTGATCAGCGATGAAACTTCAAAGCCAGAGGATTGCAAGATCAGCAGGATGCCCAGAATTATCACCAGCACCTGAACTGCGGTGCGTATGAACGGGATTAAGTCTGGTTGTACCTTAACGCTGAGCAGCCCTTTGGCGCGCACCGTGTCAGAAAGGATGAAGCTGATCACGCGGTAGACAGCGATCACCGTTGCAAATGAGGCTAGCACACGGCTCAGGTCACGCATCAGATCGCTAAAACCAGACTGGTCAGAAAATACTGCGCCAGCGAATCTCAACAGGATCGCGATCAGGAATATGTTGAGGGGCAGACGAATAACTTCAAAAAGCGGCTCTTTGTATTCAGGCACCTTCAGCCGCTTCAAAATCTGGCTGAGCGCGAAATGCAGGGCTGAAAATACCAGTTTTTTGATGAGCCACAGGACGAGAACGGCAAGGACGAGCAGCAGCAGTCGTGCTAGCAGGAATGTCAGGGGAGCAGGCAGGAATTCAAACACCGCTCAATTCTCGCTTATCGTCTACGAATGGTTACAAGGCGTTCATTTACAGCAGCGTCATGTCGCTTCAGGGGTGCTGATGCCCCTCATGATCTTCACAACAACCATGTTCGTCAATAAATACTTCGGCGGGCATATCGCCTTCATAAGCAATCACCCGCTTGCCATATAGTTCTGCCAGATGATCGCGGGTGAATACCGTTTTAGGGCTGCCAAAGGCGATCACCTTGCGTCGCAGCGCCAGCACTTTATCAAATTGTTCGCGCGCCAGTTCCAGATCGTGGGTGCTTAACAGCAGGGTTATCCCTTCGCTGTTCAAGCGGCGCAGTATCACCATCAGGTCAGATTCGGCGGCAATATCAACCCCGCTAAAAGGCTCGTCCAGCAGCAGAATGTCGGCCTGCTGTGCCAGCGCACGGGCAATAAACACCCGCCGCCGCTGACCGCCGCTCAATTCACCAACCTGCCGCTTGCCAAACTCGCTCAGCCCAACGCGATCCAGCGCTTCCAGCGCCTTTGCCGCCTGCGAACGCCCAGGACGACGAAACCAGCCCACTTCCTGCCACATGCCCATGATCACCGCATCCAAAACGCTGACCGGAAAATTCCAGTCCACGTTCTCATGTTGGGGAACATACCCCAAACGGCGGCGATCTCCAGCAACCGTAATCGCGCCCTGCTGGAAAGAAACCAGCCCTACTACCGCCTTCAGTAACGTAGATTTGCCCGCTCCGTTTGGCCCGATGATGGCGATGCGATCTCCGGGGATAACATCGAGCGAGATATCTTCCAAAGCTGAATTGGCGCCGTAACTAATTGTTAGGTTACGGACGGCAATCACAGGGATGCGAAGCGGTTCAGCAGCTATCAATGGGCAACAGGCTCCATCATCGCCCGCCATGAAATCAGCAGATCATCAATGCCCTGCTTGTAATCAGCAAAGCGCGGCGACCAGTTCAATTCTTCTTTGGCGGCGGCATTGCCAGCTTCGTAGTGCAAGTGTTGTAAGGCTTCATGCAGCTTGCTAAAGGGGCGGCGCACAGCGATGCGCGGCTTGTCTGGCGTTAGCAACCCCTGCGTTTGGCAGAAATATTGAAGGAATTCAACTGCGCTGGCGGGATGATCGTCAGTGACGGTCAGCGTTTCAACCGCAGGCCGCGCGTGCAAGGCAGCGTTGATCGCTTCGGCGGCATCGGTTGCATATAACCAGTGCGTTTTGTGAGCGAAGCCGGGATGCACCGCGCGCCCCGCCTTAATTGTGGCGATCAGTTGGAGTAGCTCTGGCGATTCTGCGCCGTACACTGTGCCAAAACGCAGCACACAAGACGGCACCGGGCTTTCCAGCACTGCACGTTCGGCGGCGCGAACTGCCTTGAGAAACGGGCGCGCTTCAGCAGACTCTTCACCGGTTTGGCCGTCAGCAAAGGCGTAGCTGGTGTGTACCAGATACTCAACGCCTGCTTCGGCGGAAGCCTGTGCCAACGCGCTGGCTGCTTCGGCAATTTGCAAATCCCAGTTGGCATCTATTTGCGGCGGGTGATTGGGGGCTTGCGGCGCAAGGTTGACCACAATTTTCGCGCCTGTGCCGGCAATCACGCTGCGCAGTTCGCCTGCCCGGTATAAATCGGGGTAGGCTGGCGTGCCGCCTATGGCGCGCAGCTCTTCGGCCTGGCGTGAGCTGCTAACCGTGCCAATCACATTGTGACCCTGCGCATTGAGCAAGTGGGTAAGCGCCTGCCCGACTGGCGTGATCACGCCGGTGATAAATACAGTGAACGATTCGGAGGAGACAATTTCGTCGGTCATTTTACCGGGCGCTTTCTAAATTCAACGAGTGGATTTACCCCCTGATTATGCCATCGGCAGGGGTTGTATTCAAGTTCACAGACAGCCGGGAATGTGCCAGGATAGCAATTTTGATCGCGAAACTGCCGCCCGGATGCTAATGCTTGTTATCCGATTCACCAAGTCGCGCTAAAATGACATTATTCGGCTGTTTCGTCACGGTCATAACGAGTGAATTTATGAACAACACAAAATCCAATTCAGACCCGGCCGCAGAACTGCGCAATATCGCGAATAAGTGGACGCTGCTGGCGCGGGATTATGCCCGCGATGCCAAAAATGGCGATCCTGCCGACCCGCGCACGCCATATTACCGGGGGTTAGCGGAAGGTTATTACAAGGCAGCCGTTGAATTGGCGGAATTGATCAAACAGTTTCCCGATTCTGAAATTGCGGCAATTGCAAAGCCAGCCCCGTCATCGCTGCCAGCCAATGATGCGCCTGCGCCGGCCAGTAACGCGCCGCGCCCGGCAGCACCCGCGCCGCAGGCTGCTTTGCCCGAATATTTGAATTTGCCCGTTGGTGAAGTGCTGAATGTGTTGAGTTATGCCGGCACAAACCCGCGTGACGTAACGCCAAACAAAGGGGTAGGCACGTATACGGCGGTGTTTTCGCGCTGGGAAAACCTGATGCCTCACGAGCGCATCGAAATGCTAAAAGCTGCTGATCACCGGCTGATCATCGTCAGCAGCGGCAAGACCCGCGACAGCGGCGATCCTTATGTTGAGATCGCGTTTAAGCAGCCTTAGACACCCGCTATAACAGCATCCCATTTCGACTGCGCAGGTGGGCGATCACCTGCCGATCTGCCTTGCCGAAGGCATAGCGCTCCAGATCATCCGGCATTACCCACGCCCAATCAGCCACGCCTAACGCTTCAGGTTCGCCGCTGTCATCGTGATAGCGGCAGTTGAAGGCATGCAGCGTGATCCTGAAATGGGTGAAGGCATGTTTGACAACCGCAAAAAGCTCGCCTATCGCAACATCAATATTCAGTTCTTCTTGCAGTTCGCGATGCAGACAGGCTTGCAGCGTTTCGCTCGCTTCCTGTTTCCCGCCGGGGAACTCCCATAACCCGCCTAGCAGTCCATCTGGTGGGCGCTGCGCGATCAGCAGCTCACCGCGCTCATTCCAGATCAAGCCTGCCGTGACCTGATAATGCGGCGTTTGCGGCTTTTTGGCTTTGACCGGGCGGCTGTCCTGCGTGTTCCGCGCATACGCCAGGCAATGCTGCTGTACCGGGCATCCCTTACACAGCGGCGCGCGCGGCTTGCAAATCAGGCGGCCTAAATCCATCAACGCCTGATTGTAATCGCCCGGCCGCGTTTCAGGCAGAAAATCTTCTGCCATTTGCCATAATTTCGCCTGCGTGGATGGCAGCAATACATCATCGGCAACGTCAAACAACCGTGAGTACACGCGGATCACATTGCCATCCAGCACTGGCGCAGCTACGCCGTAAGCGATGCTGGCGATAGCGCCTGCGGTGTATCGCCCAATCCCCGGCAGGCTTAAGAGTTCCGCTGTCGTTTGTGGAAATGCCCCGCCGAATTTCTCAACCACCTGTATCGCGGCTTTGTGCAGATTGCGGGCGCGGCTGTAATAGCCTAACCCCTCCCATAATTTCAGCACGTCAGCCAGCGGCGCGGCGGCTAAATCCTTTATGGTTGGGTATGCATTCAGAAAACGGGCATAGTATGGCTTGACCGTTTCCACCTGCGTTTGCTGAAGCATGATCTCTGACAGCCACACGTGATAGGCGCGTTCTGGCAGGGGATCGGCATCCCGCGCGCGCCAGGGCAGCGCCACCGCCTGCGAGTCGTACCATGCCAGCAAATCATCTGCTAAAGAGGATGCCATATTTCGCCCAAAATCAACTACGTGAAGGCATTGTATTGTAACGCCGCGCCTGCTGCACACCGCAGGAAATTGGATGAGCGCGATTCAACCCCCACATTACAGGGAGGCCATGATCATCACTACCTGCGCTATAATCCATCCGTTGTGTTCATGACGCTTTCATTGAACATGGGGGGTTGGCATGCAATTCATCCAGCAGTTGCTTGATGGCAATGCTTCGCAGCTTCAGCCTTTCACCATCACATTTCCTAACGGGCAATCTGCCGTCGCTGTTTATACGCCGCTACAGCAGCCCGCTGTAACGGTGGTGGCGGCGCTTGGCTTAACCCCGCCGCGCCCGGTATTCGTGATCATGGGCGGCGCGGGGTTGATGGAGCGCACCGGATTGGAAAACTTGCGCGCTGTGATTGAAGATGGATTGGCACGTTTCGCGCAGGAGCAGCAGGCTGTGGTGGTGGACGGCGGAACCACTTCCGGGGTCATGAAGATGCTAGGCGAAGCGCGCGCAAAACATGGCTACACGTTTCCCCTGATAGGCGTGGCGCCGAAGGAAATGGTGGCCTATCCCGGCTTTGAAAACGCAGAGAAGCAGGCCGATCTGGACGAAAATCACAGCCATTTTGTGCTAACTGGCGGCGATGCTTTTGGCGACGAATCCAATATGCTGGCCGCTGTAGGCTGGGCGCTTTCCGGCGAGGGGCAGCGGCGGGTGTTGGGCGTGATCATTAACGGCGGCGAAATTGTGAAGCAGGAAGCCCATGCCCGCGCGGTGGGGCCATTGCTTATGCCTTTATTGACGCTGGAAGGCAGCGGGCGCTATGCCGATGAGCTGGCTTTAGCCTATAAAGCCCAGCCCGAAGATGAGATCACTGCTGAAACCCTGTTAAAAGGTGATTTGCACGTCTTTGAATTGAGCGCTGGCGCTGAAAATTTGCGTAACTGGCTGGAAAACTTCTTCCGTTTCTAACCACTTTCGCGCATAATAGCGTGTTCATAAGTGCTGATCGCTCGTCATATGAAATTGTCCTATACCTACACATAAGATTGATGCCGCTATGCTCAAAGCTGTCCTTTTCGACCTTGATAACACGCTGCTGGATTGGAGCGGTTTCACCCGCGATACCTGGGAAACTTCCGAAGCGAAGCGCCTGCGCCGGGTGATGGATTATTTCCTTGGTGAAGGCGCTACCCAGACCGATGAGGCCGCGTTCTACACTGAATTTCAACAACGCACGCATCTGGCGTGGCAGCAGGCGTTCGTTAACCTGCACGCGCCAAACGTGGGCCGGGTGCTGGTGGAAGCGGCGGCGGCGGCAGGCGTGCCTTCGCGTTTGCTGAACCCGCGCCGCTGCCTTGAAGCCTACGATTGGGGCGCGGTAGATGGCACGGTTATTTTCCCGGAAGTACCGGAAGTGCTAACGCTCTTGAAAAACGCTGGCGTTCGCGTGGGCATCGTCACCAATGCTTACCAGCCGATGTGGATGCGCGATATTGAGATTGATGCTTTTGGCATCCTTGAATTTTTCCCGGACTGTCGCATTTCGGCGGCCGATGTTGGCTACCTGAAGCCGCACCCTGAAATCTTTCGCGCCGCGCTGGAATGTGTGGGCGCTCGCCCGGAAGATACCGTGTTTGTGGGCGACGATCTGGAAGCGGATATTGCCGGGGCACAGGCGGCGGGGATGCATTCGGTCTTGCGAACCACCGCGCGGCAGGGCAATCCCAACGCTGGCGCCACCCCCGATGGCGTGATCCAATCGCTGCATGAACTGCTGCCGCTGCTGGATGCATGGTTTGCCGGATGGCGGGGTGACAGCGCCTAAACGATGCTCTCATCTTCAGCATCATTTGACCAGAATCTAATTCTGACCGGCTATCTTGGCCCGCTTCAAATGCCAATAGCCCGGCGCACGGCAGAAACCCTGCGAATGCGCTTTGTAGATTTTGAATCACGGTTGGAAGATCATGCCGAGATGCCGGGCGAAGAAGTGCGCGCGCTGTACGGTGAATCACGCCTGAAAACGCTGGAAGATGAGCTGCTTTCAGAAATTGCTCTGTATCGCGGCGCGCTCATCGCCATTGGCGGCGAAACCCTGATGCGCGGCGCTTATGATATGCTGCATACCACCGGGCCGGTCATTTGCGCGACCGCATCGGTGGATGCAGTGCTGCAACGGCTTCATCTGGCGTTAGGCGCGCGCTTTCATGACCCCCGTGAGCGCGATCTGGCGTTAGGCAAAGTGCGCCGTGAATGGAGCATTCGCAAAAATCCCGATGTGCTGGTGGTAGACACTTCCTATTTGAATGATGCGCAGATGGTGGAAGCTATCTCCGCGCGCTGGCGTGAAGCCGCCACCGTCATTGACTGGCGCGGGGTTTAAGGGTTACGCCAACAGCCGCGATTGCAGCTTGTTTAAGGTGGCAGCATCTACGCCTGCTTTTTGAAGATAAGCCTCCGCGCTTCCATAGCGTTCATGTAAATAACGCAGTGATTGGCGCATAAATTCGGGGTCGCTTACCAGCAGTCCAGAGATGTCTTCTGGCAATATGCCCAGCTTTTTCAGCGGCGCAAGCTGATCAACAGCATCTTTGTAGTACATGTCATAGCTGCGGTTGCTCAGCGAATAATCAGCCACAATGGTTTCATCTGGCACGCCGAGCGCCGAAAGCAGAAGCGCCACACCAACCCCTGTGCGATCTTTGCCCGCAGTACAATGAATCACCGATGCGCCGTCTTCCGCCGCAATCTTCTTGAAAATGCCCGCGTAGGTCTTTGCTTCGGCGTCAATCAGATGTTTGGTATAGCTGTTCACGACAAACTCGTTCAGCCGGTCAATGTTGCGCATCAATGAAACGACCCGCGTGATCGGGTTGCTGCCTGCTTGAATCGGCGTATGTTCATAGACTGCGTTCGGCGGCAGGCGGTCAGGCTGCTTTTCAGCTTCTTCTTCCAGCCGCAAATCGAAAACACGGGTGATGTTTAAGTCTGACAGCTTTTGTAAATCATCACCGGTCAGTGCGTCCAGCGTGCCAGAGCGGTATACGACCCCGTATTTCACTTGTCTGCCGTCAGCGGTTTTGTAGCCGCCAATATCGCGAAAGTTCACCCCGCCTGTTAACGGGATCAGCCCATCCTGTTCGCGTTCAGGAATGATGATTAGCGTTTTGGGGTCGGGGTGCGGATTTTTACGCCCGCGAATACGCCTGCCGCGATAGATGAAGGCCAGCGGCACTCCCACTATCACCGCGCCCAGTTTGCCCGCTTTTTTTTTCCAACTGCTTTTTTTAGGCATAACTTAAGAGCCTTTTGAATGCCAGCGGCGATTACCTTAGCGCATGATACAGCTTACGGCAAAAGTTAATTTTGCGGCGTGAGTGATAGATAAATATCGCTCCATACCCTCACCCTGACTGGCGGTTGGGTGGGCGATTCGCAAACCATTCTAGAGGGCGCAGCGGGTGAGAGCCGCGAAGGCAGCAGTTCGCGATGCTTTATAAATGATACCTGTAAACGGGTATTTTAGAGGGAACGGCAGGGATAAAGGCAACTCGCCCCTACACGATTGACCTTACCACCGCCTATAATGTTCTCTATTCTCAATACGTCATTTCACAACTGACTGGTTTCAACCTATGGCAATGCTTGACAAGCTGGCGGCGATTGACGCCCGCTATGAAGAACTGGAAAAACTGCTGAGCGATCCTGAAGTCATGACTGACTACAATAAGATCGCCGAATACAGCAAAGAACGATCTTCTCTTGAAGAAATTGTTGAAACCTATCGCAGTTTCCACCTGCAATCGGATCAATTGGCGCAGGCGCATGAACTACTGGCAGCCGAAAGCGATCCTGAAATTCGCGAAATGGCGCAGGAAGATGTAGATACGCTGACAACTGCCACAGCGGAATTAGAAGAAAAACTGCGCTTGCTGCTGCTGCCCAAAGATGCCCGTGATGATAAAAATGTGATCATGGAAATCCGCGCCGGAACAGGTGGCGACGAGTCTGGCCTGTTTGCCGCTGATCTGTTCCGCATGTACAGCTATTATGCGTCGCAGCACAACTGGCGAACCGAAGTTATTGACCAGAGTGAAACTGGCATCGGCGGCTTCAAGGAAATCAAGTTTGAGGTCAAGGGCGAGGGCGCGTTCAGCCGCCTGAAGTTTGAGAGCGGCGTTCATCGCGTGCAGCGCGTGCCTGAAACGGAAAGCCAGGGGCGCGTTCACACCAGCACCGTCACCGTCGCCGTTCTCGCTCAAATGGACGAAGTAGACGTGCAGCTAGACATGAATGATGTGCGGGTAGATGTTTATCGCAGCGGCGGCGCAGGCGGCCAGTCGGTCAATACGACCGACAGCGCTGTGCGCATGACCCACATCCCTACTGGACTGGTGGTTGCGGTACAGGACGAGCGCAGCCAGCTTCAAAACCGCTTACGCGCCAAGCAAATCCTGATTGCGCGGCTGTACGAGATGGAAATGGAGCGCCAGCGCAGCGCGCAGGAAAATGATCGCCGGGCGCAGGTGGGCACAGGCGAACGCTCTGAGAAGATACGCACCTACAACTACCCGCAAAACCGCGTCACCGATCACCGCATCAATATGACCAGTTACAACCTTCCGGCAATCATGGATGGCGATCTTGACCCGTTCATTGATGAGCTGATCGCGCAGGATCAGGCCGAAAAGCTCGCCAGCGGGGGCGTTGACTAACGCTAGCTGCCTGCCCGCGAGTGCCATTTTGCCAGCAGTTCGGTTTCTCGCTCAGGGGTTAGCCCGCTTTCAATTTTGATTCCCGAACTGGATGCTTTTGGCTCTGGGCTGCTTTTCAGCCATTCCGCTGTATCCGCTGCTGTCTCTGCCAGAGGCCGGAATTTCAACCCTGCCGCCAGCGCGCGATCAATGTTCCGCTGGAAGAAACCGTCATATTCCGCTGGCAGCCAGAATGGGATGCCATCCAGCGGGGCAAGCTGTTCCTCGATCAAAAATTCATCGCTCACCCACGTCAATTGCACACCGGCGTTTAGGGTATTCACCAGCGTCGCCAGCAACCTGCCCGCCGGAATCGGTTGTTCTGGCCCGGTGGTATTAAACACCCCGTTGATATTGTTTTCGACAAGGTGCATCCCCCATTCGGCAATATCTCGCGAGTCGATCATCTGTACCAGCGCTTCAGGTTTACCCGGCGCCAGCACTTCGCCCCCCTGTGGCAGGCGCTTCATCCAGTAGGGGAAACGATTCGCATAGTCGTTTGGGCCGATGATCAGCCCCGCCCGTAAATGCGCCGATCTGCCGGGAAATTCTGCCTCAATCGTTTGCTCACACAGGGCTTTTAGCGCGCCATAATGCGCGGCAACATCTTCTGATGCCTTATCTTCTACTGTTTCCAGCGCAGCAGTTTCGTCGCTGTCTGGCTCAAAGCCTGAATACACCGAAAGGGAAGAGATGAACACGTACTGACCAACCGCATCCTTCAGCAGTTCAGCCGATTGTTTGACCACGCGCGGCACAAACCCGCAGGTATCGAATACCGCGTCCCACGCCCGGCCTTTTAGCGCGTCAAGCTGCCCATCCCGATCCCCGCGCAGCGCCTCTACGCCAGCGGGCGGGGTCGTCTCACTTTTGCCCCGGTTGAACGTGGTTACGTCATGCCCGTGCGCCAGCGCCGCATCTACCAGATGCTTGCCCACAAACCGCGATCCACCGATGATCAGAATTTTCATGTTCCGGCTTTCCCGTTGGATAGAAAAAGACTATACGCGGGATTATGGCTGATTATTCTAAATAATTCAAATGGTTGATGAAAAGTAAATAGCCTTGCGCCTGCTTGCGCTTCGGTCAGCGCAGCGCCTTTCATGGCGGTATATATCGTCATCAGGCGCTGTCCTGCGGTACAATGCCAGCAGACTTACTGGCCTGCATCTTGTTTGAGAACGACTATGGCATTCGACTTCGAGGCGCTCGTCGGCCATCTGAATGTAGTCAATGGCCGCGCAATCAGCACTACACCGCCCGGCGCGCTGGTAGAGGTTGCCCCTAAGAAGGCAGCGCGCGGGCGTGAAGCCGATACCTTCTTTGGGCTGGTGCTGCCCTCTGGCGATTCTGTTGCGCCACCTGCGTTTTATGAGCAGATGGTCGCCCTGTGCGCCGAACGCTATTTCAACAGCGCTGGCAGCGTGACTAACGGTTTGCGCGCCGCTTTTTCGCACCTCAACGAGAATCTATTCGATCACAATCAGCGCGATCCCTACCATTATGAAGCTACGATCCTCTGCGCTGTTTTGCGCGGGGCGGATTTATATGTTGGGCGGATTGGCGCTGGCGCGGCGCTGTTCTTACAAGATGATGTGGTTCAGCCATTCCCCGCTGAATTTGCCAATGATGAGCAGCTATACGGCACCCCACTAGGCGTACAGATGTCGCCAGATATGCGCATGGCGATGTATACCGTCAAGAATGGGACGCGGCTGTTGATGGCTGATGCGGCGCTGGCTGATCTTGATTATCACGCGGTTTGCGGCGCGTTGGGGCGCGATGACATTGGTGAAGTGTTGATCGGCATCAAAGACCTTGCCGCTGGGATGCTTACAGCGATGGCGATCGAGTTCGTACCCCCTGAGGTACCCTCTCCGCTGGCATCACGCGAAGGCGAAAGCACCCGCGACCCTTCCCCTGTTGAGGCGGCGAACGCATCTGCCGCGAAAGCGCAGCCGCAGCCTGCCAGTGGCCCACGCCTGAGTGATACACGCGGCGACACTTTGAAACATGCGGTAGGTGGCGCTGCTTTGACCACAGCGAAGGTCATTGACGGCGTGAATGATGCGGTAGATATCGTGCTGCCGCCGCCCAAAGAACCCCAAAAGCTGCGAACATCCAGCCCCTGGATGGCTGCGTTAGCGCTGTTGATCCCGGTTGTGGTTGTGGTCGTGGTTATCGTCTTTTGGGTTAGCGGCACCGGCCAAAGCGAGTTCGATCAGTGCGTCGCCAATGCTTATCAGGCGGCAAATCTGGCGCGTGGCATCGCTTCCAACGATGTACGCGGGACGGTGGCCGCGTGGAGCGCAACCCAGGCCGTCATTGATACCTGTAATGTCATGAAGCCTGGCGATCCGCAGTTAGCGGCGCTTTCGCAGGAAGCACAACAGGTTACTGACGCGCTCGTTGGGATTGATCGCCGCCAGACAACAGCGGTTGATTCGCTGCCCAGCGCGGTGCTGACCCGCGTCGTGTTGCAGGGTGAAGACCTGTACGTGCTGGACGATGGCAATGACCTTGTTTATCGCCTGACGTTGAATTCTAACGGGCTTTCGGTAGCTTCCGGCACGCGCCAGGCCATCAGCGCGATGCGGCGCGGCGGCACGGTCAATCAGTTTGCAGTGGGCGATATACTGGATATTGCCTGGGCAGATGATGACGCTGGTTTGCAGCAGGGCAGTGTGATCACCGCGCTGGATAGCAACGGCGTTTTGATCAACTGCCCGCCGCGTTTCACCCAGCAGTGCAGCGCCCAGCAGTTAAACAACAGCACCTGGGTTAGCCCCACGTCAATGCAGTTCTGGCAGGGGCGTTTGTATGTGCTAGACCCCGGCGCAAACCAGATTTGGCGTTATGATCCTCCGGGGGAGCGTACCCCAACGCGCCGCAGGAATACTTTGTTGGTGAAGGCCGCCCCGATATTCGCCAGGCGGTAGATTTCGCCATTGATACGCCCGGCTCGATCTACGTGCTGCTCAATGACGGCTCGCTTCTCAAATACACCAGCGGCCAGCGCGTCGGCTTTGCTTTCTCCAATTTCCCTGAGGGGCAAACTCTGGGCGGAGTGCGAAGCATGTACCTGAACACCAACCCCACCGACCAGATGATGTATATCGTGGCTGGCGACCTGAACACGATCTACCAGACTACCCATGCGGGCACCCGCGCCGCCAGCTTCCGCTCGCTGGATGACAGCCAGTTCAATGATCTTGCCGATGTCGCAGTGGATTCTAATAAAGACCTGATCTACGCTGTTTCTGGCAGCACGATCTTTGCCTTTGACCGCCAGCAGTAGGCAGGGCTATTTATCTGCTTGCATGAATCTGGTTTGGATTTGCCGGGGCGGTTCGCGAACCGCCCTTTCTTCAAGGCAGTAAAACCCGGTGTTGGTCTAACTGGTTATTGATCTCCTGATCTTTGCAGGCAAAATGTAAGCCCATAGATTTTGCCAAGCGGAGAATTTAGGCCAATGACGTTTTTGCCCCCCATGCCCGACTATCATCGCGGCGAAAATAGCATCAAATGGAATTTGTATCCCCCGGATGTGCTGCCTTTATGGGTTGCTGATACCGATTTTCTTTCGCCAAAAGTAGTGCAGGAAGCCATTCAACGCCGCGCCCAGCATCAGAGCTATGGTTATCAGCGCGATTCCAGCCAACTGCTAGAGGCGATTGCCAGCCGCATGCGCGAAAAGCATCATATCCCTGCTGAACCGGCGCATGTGATCCTGACTTCGAATCTGGTGTCGGCGCTTGGCGCTTGCACCCATATCGCGGGCGATGCTGGCACCGGTATTCTCGTCACTACGCCGATCTATCCGCCATTTTTGAGCGCGATCAAGCTGCACAAACAGGTACAGGTTAATGCGCCGATGGTTTCTTCGCTGGCAAACGGCATACTGCGTTACGAAATGGACTTCGATGCTATCGAAGCAGCTATCACCCCGCAAACCCGCATGTGGCTGTTCTGCAACCCGCATAACCCGGTTGGCCGTTCGTTCACCCGCGCTGAATTGGAGCGCGTCGCTGAAATTGTGCTCAAGCACGATCTGATCATCGTCGCTGACGAAATCCATGCCGATTTGCGCTATAACGGGACTGTCTTCACTTCGATTGCCAGTTTAAGCCCCGAAATTGCCGCGCATACCATCACCCTGAATTCGCCTAGCAAAGCCTTTAATATTCCGGGGCTGGGGCTGGGCTATGCGGTGATCACCGATGAAGCCCTGCGCCGGCGCTTTCAGGAAATGGCGTGGAACACCGGTCTTGGCGCGAACAACTTCAGTATTGTTGGCGCGTATTCAGCCTACACGGAAGGCCAACCGTATCTGGATGAGGTGCTGCCCTATTTGCAGGAAAATCGCGATTTGATCAGCGATTATCTGAGTGAACATTTGCCGGAAATCGCCTATACCATGCCAGAAGCGACCTACCTGATCTGGCTGGACTGCCGCGCGCTAAACCTGCCGGAAGCGCCGTACAGCTTCTTCTTGAACAAGGCCAGAGTGGCGTTGAATGATGGCGCGCAGTTTGGCGAGGGTGGGGAAGGTTTTGTACGCTTGAATTACGGTTGTACCCGCGAAACCCTGCTCGCCGCGCTGGATCGTATGCGTGACGCGATCCGTGCTGAGCAAACGCCTGCCGCGTAACGTCACAGGGGCAAAGGGCGGTTGCTGCATTACTGCGTGACTTGCTAATTATTGCTGCGGCTGAAACTTCCCCTCCCCGCGTCTTGGGGAGGGGATTGATATACGGGGAATCCTTGCGGCTGGGTTACAACAAGCCCGCTTCCTGCTCGGCCTGCGTCAGCGATTTATCGAAAATTTCCAATCCTGCCTGCACCGTCTCGCGGTCAATCATCAGCGGCGGGCAGAAACGCAGCGTGTTAAAGCCTGCGCCCAGCACCAGCAGACCATTTTCCAGCGCGCGGCTTTCCAATGTGTTGCGCACTTCCTGCGCTGGCGTTCGGGCTTCGTCTAACACCAACTCCGCGCCGATCATCAGCCCGATACCGTCAATGCGCCCGTGTTTCAACGTGGGGTGATGCGTTTGCATTTCCTCAAGCGCTTCGCGAATATAAGCGCCCTGTTCAACCGCATTCGCCATATAGTCAGACTGCACCAGATCAAGCGTTGCCAGCGCCGCCGCGCACGATACCGGGTTTCCGCCAAACGTGCTGCCATGCGCGCCGGGCGGCCATGTCATGATCTCTTTGCGGGCGATGAACGCGCCTAGCGGCATACCGCTGGCGATGCCTTTCGCGCTGGTTACGATGTCTGGCTGCACGCCGAAGTGCTCAATCGCCCACCATTTTCCGGTGCGGCCAATGCCCGACTGTACCTCATCGGCGATCAGCAGGATGCCATGTTTATCGCAAATATCGCGAAGCTGCTGCACAAAACGCGCATCCGGCACCACATAGCCGCCTTCGCCCTGTATTGGCTCGAAGATGATCGCGGCTACGCTATCGGGCGGCACCAACCGCTTGAACAGCACATCTTCGATGTAATCCGCGCATATGCAGTGGCTCTCGCAGGCGGCCTGTTCGCGCCCGTGCATGCAGCGATACGGGTTGTTGTAGGGAACATGATAGATGCCCGGCACGAACGGCGCGAAGCCCGCTTTTTGCACCGTTTTGCTGGCGTTCAGCGAAAGCGCGCCCATTGTTCGGCCATGAAACGCGCCGAAAAAAGCGATGATGTTCTGGCGCCCGGTATACCACCGCGCCAGCTTGATCGCGCCTTCTACTGCTTCTGCGCCGCTGTTGGTCAGGAATACGCGCGCCGGATCGCCGCCAAACGGGGCGATCTGTGCCAATCTTTCGGCCACGCGCACCTGCACTTCGTAGTAATAATCTGTCCCTGCGATATGCAGGAATTTCTGCGCCTGTTCAACGATGGCTGCGACGACTTTGGGGTGGCTGTGACCGGTGGAGTTCACGGCGATACCGGCGGCGAAATCAATGTATTCGTTGCCGTCAACATCCCACACTTTTGCCCCTTCGCCGCGCGCCATCACAAATGGGTAGCGCGAGATAATTGAGCCAGACATCACGTCGTCATCGCGGGCGATGATGCTTTGCCCTTTTGGGCCGGGGCGAGTTGAGGTATCGGCAATCATGATGAAAACTCCGGGGTATTACGGTAAATGATGGGTGCTTAAAACACAGGTCGCGAACAGCGGCCTATCTCCCCATTATAGAAGAGGGGATAAGAACGCGGCAATTGCGTGGTATGTCTTGCACAACAGGCTGAAGCCATGCGCGGCTGTTAGCTGCCCTGCATCTCTGCCTGATACCACGCCCATGTGCGCGCCAGCCCTTCTTCAATCTGCACTTTTGGCGCGAAGCCAAGCAGTTCCCGCGCGCGGGAATTGTCGCAGTAGGTGATCGGCACTTCGGTGGCTGGCATTGGCACGGTTTCCACAATCGCCCTTTTACCGATCAGCTTTTCGTAAATATGGATGAAGTCCAGCAGCGAAATCGGGAAGCCGCAGCCCAGATTTAGAATTTCAAAGCCCAGCGGCCTGTTCAGCGCGGCGATAATGCCGTCAAGAATATCGTCAATATATGTCCAGTCGCGCTTCAGCTCGCCGCCGCCAAACGCCTGAATGGGCTGATCGTTCAAAATCGCCTTCAGCGTGCGTATGGGCATCATGTCCGGCCGTCCGTGCGGCCCATACACGTTGAAGAAGCGCAGCACCGTTGTATTCAAGCCGTGTAAATGGTGGTAGCTGTGGGCGAAAAGTTCTGCCGCGCGCTTGCTGGCCGGGTATGGCGCTAGCGGCGCAACTGCCGGATCGTGCTCTGAAAATGGCAGGCGCGCGCTTTCGCCGTATACATTTGAGGTTGAACCTTGCACCACGATTTCAACCTGATGGCGGCGGGCAGCTTCCAGCACATTCGCCCCACCCACCACATTCACTGTGGCATACAGCGGCGCTCGTTCTGCCGAATAGCGCACGCCAGACATTGCCGCCATATGCGCCACCCGGTGGATGTGGTGATCCTGAAATGTCTTTTCCAGCAGGTCGAAATTGCAGATATCGCCTTCGATCAGCGTGAAGGCGCGCGGGGTGGGCGCTGCCCTGCGGATGGCGGCAATATTTCCGCGTTTTATCGCCGGGTCATAATACGGGTCAAAATTATCAATACCAACAACGTCTTCATCCGCCTCCAGCAGACGAATTGCCAACCTGCTGCCGACGAACCCTGCGGCGCCTGTGATGAGTATAGTCATAAGTCCGGCATATCTGGCGGCGGGTGCTGAGAGGCAATCAACCGCCGCGCTTCATCCATTGTATTTACGATACGGTAATACTTACCCGCATTAGGATACAGTTGAATGAAGGCCGTGACCAGTGTTTGCGTGAATGCGTTGTTCACAACCAGCACAATCAGACCGAGGTTATGCACAGTTTCGGGCAGGGCGGCGGCGGCGTGCAGCTTTGGTAGAACATCTAATGGTGTGGGTTGTGTGTCTGTCAGTTCAAAGATAAGGTCAAACCGAACAGCGTTATCTCGCGGAAATCTGAGTGCTGAGGTGAGCGCGGTGTAAAATTGGTCGGAGCCTACAGCGTCTGTATAACTTAGGATTAACAGATCGCGGCTGCCGGGTTCATAGGTGATCTGATAGGGCAATGTAGCGTTGCTTTCTAAATTAATGATGCTTCGTTCACAACTGTATCTTAATTCTAATTCAAACTTGAACTTGCGTTCGTCAAAAATTTCCTAATTTTCCTTTACTCAGCCTATAGACGGACGCTCGCGCTAGAATGCGCCGCGAAGGGGCAATCTTTCCGCTGCGTTTCTCTGGCTCAACCATCGCTGCTGCCTCACTCACCGACCAACTCTGGTCATGCCTTGACGCAGGTTGTAGACTAGTGGACTGAATTTTGCGTCACAGGTCACGCGCTTCCCTATGGAACGAATTACTGCTGCAAACAACCTCATCATCGAATATGAGCCGGAACACTGGCGCCTGCTGCAAAATGGCGGCGGCGCTGAGCGTGTGCTGGTGGAAACCGCGCCGGATGCATCGCTGCGCTATCCCGGCAGTTTTGGCGTGGTATACCGTTTGCCGGAAACTGGCGTGCTGGATTCTTCCGGCGTAGATCGGGTGGTTTTGGGGTGGTCTGCCAAAGATCAGACCTGGCATTTAGGGTTGATGCTAGATGAGACCCTGGCGCAAGCACGCGGCAGCCGCTGGTGTGGCCTTGCCAGGTGGAATGAAACCGAGCCAAACGGGGCAACGCAGGCTGGTAAACAGCTTGCCAGCCAGATTCGCCGCCCCTTTTTGCTGGTGCCGCCCAAAACAGCGCCAGCGAACAGCGTGGTTGCGGCTTCGCCAGCGCCAGTAAGGGCGAGCGCCCCGGCTGTTGAAGCGCCAGTTTATCAGCCTGCGCCTCAAGTTGTGGATGCCGTGCCGCCCCCCGCGCTGCCGGAATTGCCGTATGAATTGGATGATTGGCGGCTGGATCGCGCTGCCGATGGCCGCCTGCTTTTCACACTTATGACATCAAGCGCACGCCGCGCTCTCAAGGCGCTGTGGTATGCGCTTTGGGCGGTGATCTTCGTCGTGTTATCCATCACCAGTCTGACCGTCAATCTTGCCCCGCCACAACCTACCGTTTTGCCTTATATCGGCATCGTTGGCGCGGTGTTTCTGTTAGGGCTGGCAATATACACGCTGCTGCGTGGGCGGAATATTATCACCCGCATAGAAGTAGATGGCGTTCTCGGCGTTATCACCGGTTTTAAGGGCAATGGTCAGGCGTGGCAATACCCCCGTAATGAAATTAAGTATATATGCTTCGCAGGTGGTGAGCAAGGTGAACCGTCGCAACCATAACCGGGCGGTTGATTATGGCGAGCTAAGTTTGCTGCTGCATTCAGGCGAATTTGAACCTGTGATTATTGGCGTTAAGTTCGACGAAAAAATCACGGTTGAGTTCGCCACTGATGACGATGTTGCTGCCTTGAATGCCGACGGGGTTAGCCCCTTGACTGTTTACACAGCCAAAAATAAAGTTCAGGCGGCGGCGCTAAAGGTGGCGGAAGCGTTAAACATCAATGCGGTTGATGATCGCCGTATACGCTAAAGCCATTGTAAACTGCTGGCACAAACGCACACATTTATGAGGTCATGATGAAACTTTTGACGTTCACCGTAAACGGACGCACGCGCATCGGCGAATTAGTCGGTGATACGGTTTATGCGCTGGCATGGCAGGATAACATGCGCCAGATGATTCGCCGGGGCATTGTCGCCAATCGCGCCTATGAACGATTTCCGCTGGATGCGGTCAAGGTTGAAGCGCCGCTCATTCCCAGCAAGATCATTTGCATTGGCTTGAATTATGCCGACCACGCTAAAGAAACCGGCGCTGAACTGCCCAAAGCCCCGGTCATTTTCGCCAAGTTCCCCAGCGCTATCATCGCGCAGGGGGAGCAGATCAAGTGGAAGAGCGAAGTGACCTCTAAAGTGGACTGGGAAGCCGAACTTGTCGTGGTGATCGGCAAAGTTGCCAAAGATGTGAGTGAAGAAGACGCCCTGAATTACGTTTTTGGCTACACAGTGGGCAACGACGTAAGCGCGCGCGATCTGCAAAAGACGATTGATGTGCAGTGGACGCGCGGCAAAAGCCTTGACACCTTTGCCCCGCTTGGCCCGGTCATCGTCACGCGAGACGAAATCGAAGACCCACAGGCTTTGAAAGTGACCTGCAAGGTCAATGATACGGTGATGCAGGATGGCACTACTGCTGACATGATTTTTAACGTGAAGCAGCTCGTGTCTTACTGCTCGCAGATGTTCACCCTTCAGCCGGGCGACCTGATCATGACTGGCACGCCTGCTGGTGTGGGCGCAGGCCGTAAACCAGCGCGCTTCCTGAAAGATGGCGATACTGTCACCATCACCATTGAAGGCGTTGGCGAGTTAAGCAATCAGTGCGTGGTGATCGAGAAGTAAAACCGCCGCTTTCGCTGCGCCGCCGCATTCTGTTTGTGCTAGGCGGCGCGGCGCTTATTTCGCTGGCGATCATCGCCAGTTTGCCCGTGCTTGCCGGCGTGTTTCAGATCGTCGCTGTCAGCTACCCATCTTGCCCGCCGCTGCCGGATTTACCGGCGCTCTCTGCTTCGGCTCAAATCGTCTCATTTCCTTCAACAGAATTTGACCGCGCTACGCCTGCGATGCTCATTGCCGGGGCGGAACCCCGTAAAAAACGCGGTAGTCATCGCGCTGCCCAATGCCATCACCGCGGAGCTTGAAGCCTATGTGCGCGGCGGTTACGATGTGCTGGCTTATACGCACCGCGCCTGCGTTGGCGGCGTGCCTTCGTCGCTCGGCTATCGCGAGGCGGAACAGGTAGGCGATGCGATTGCCTATCTGGAATCAATTGGCTATACGCGCTCGCGGATGGCGCTGCATGGTTTTTCGGCGGCAGGGGCAGCTGCGCTTATGGCAGCCGCGCAGTTTCCAGGGCTAGCCGCTGTGATTTCAGAAGGTGGATACCATCAATTTCCTGAGCGGGTGCACCTGGATGCCGCGCAACTTGGCGGCATAGCAGCCCCTTTTGAGGCGGGCGCGCATATCGCTTACCGGCTGCTCAACGGCTTAGAGATGAACGTGCTTGATCCGCTGGCGGCGCTGAGTGGGGATGGCTTTCCGCCAACGCTTCTGATTTATGGAAGCCGCGAGCCTGGCCTTGAGCCTGCCCGCTGGATGCAGCAAGCAGGCGAAAATATACGTCTGTGGGAAGTGGAAGGCGCGGGTCATGGCAATTATGTCTATCTTGTGCCGGATGAATATGCTGAGCGGGTGATTTCGTTTCTGGATCAGGCGCTGCCAAATTCTTGAAACGTGCGCGCAGAGCGAGGATAAACAGGCAGCAGTTTCGCTCAGGATAGCGTGCGATCATTGACGCTCATGCTTGTATCTCAAGTTCCATGATCCGGGTTGTCAATTACGATAAGAGAAATCCTGTATCATCAACTATGTGCTGTCTTTAACTTTACCGGCTGCGGTCTGATCGGTGGTATGCAAACCTGGCCGCCGGAGGTCGTCTTCGTGAAACAGTCTCGTCGTTCTTTTTTCGGCTGGGTTGGCGTTATCCTTGTAGCCATTGCGCTGGTTGTGCTGCTGCTTGCCGCAGGCCGGGCGCTGGCGCTTTTGCTTCAGCAAAGCATCGCCGCCATCAATTTCCCCTATCAACTGAACTATGGCGAAGGGCCGCTGCTCGATCAAACTGTGAGGCTGTTACAGGGCGTTAGCCTATACCGTTTGGATGTTCCCCCGTATACCATCGAAAATTACCCGCCCGTGTTTATGCTGGCGCAGGTGCCCTGGGTATCTGCCTTTGGCGCGTCTTATTACTACGGGCGCATCACTTCGCTGGTCTCTATTCTGGTTTCGGCGCTGTTTCTCGGCTTGATCGCGCACACCATTACCAAAAGCCGGGCGGCAGCGGTAGTGAGCGCGGCGCTGCTGCCCGCTTTTCCCTATATATTTCACTGGTCGGCGCTGGCGCGTATTGACTCGCTGGCGTTAGCGTTTAGCGTCGTCGGGTTGTGGGTGGCGGTGCGCTGGCCGAAAAGCACCTGGTCTGCTGTGTGGGCGGCGCTGATTCTCGCTCTGGCTGTATTTACCCGCCAAACCTATCTGCTGGCCGCGCCACTGGCTGCATTTACCTACCGTTGGGCAGTTGGCGGCACTGCCCCTGCGTTCAAATTTGCGGTGATTCTCGGCGGGTTGGTGTTGGGCGTGTTTAGCCTGATACTGGTGGCAACCAACGGCGGTTTCTGGTTTCACCTGATCACCGCCAACGTGAATGCGCTGGATAGCAACCTGATTTCAGTGTATGCCGATGAAGTAGCGCGCACTTTAACCGCGCTGTTGATTATGGCTTTGATTTACCTGCTGGGCGGGTGGATGCGCGCGCGCTCGCGGCGGGCGTGGTGGCTGGTTGCGCCTATTTGCTGGGCGGGTTAGCCGTTGCGTTCACCATCGCCAAGATTGGCTCGGATGTGAACTATCTGTACGAGCTTTGCGCTGCGCTTTGCCTTGCCGCCGGGGCGTTCGTTGCGTGGAGCAGCCGTTTTCCAGCAGTACAGGCGGCGGTGATTGTGGTGGTTGCCGCTCAAATTGTCGTTATGCAGGATATTTCCGAGACGAAATATGCGCCGATCATCACCGAGCGCATTGATCGCCGCCCGGAAATGGATTCGCTGCTTCAACTGGTGAACGATGAAACCCGCCCGATCATTGCAGATGAGGCGATGGGGCTGCTGCCTTTGGTGGGAAAGCCGATCCTGTTTCAGCCGTTTGAGATGAGCCAGCTTGCGGCCGCAGGGCTATGGGACGAGAGCGATTTTCTGACGCGGTTGGGGCGCGGTGATTACCCGGTGGTGCTCATTTACAACCCGTATCGCAACCCCAACCTGCGTTTTGAGCGCTGGACGCCGGCGATGCTTTCAGCGATCAATTTCTCGCACCGGCTGGCGACACAGCGGGCGGAAACCAGCGTTTACTGGTTCAACGACCCGAATTGAGCGAAGCTGCCAGCATCCGGCAGGCTGGGGCGAAGGAAATTAAAAAGCGCGGGGGTTTCCCGCGCCTGTACCTCTACAAAGCGGTAATTTAGGCTTTTGCCTGTAACCCGTAATGCTGGCGAATTTGCACTTCGATTTCGTCGCGCACCGCTAGATTTTCGATCAAATACTGCTTGGCATTTTCACGCCCCTGACCAAGCAGGCCGTCGTTGTAGCGGAAGAATGCGCCGCGCTTATCTACGATGCCCAGTTCTGTTGCCAGATCGAGGATTTCGCCAGATTTGCTGATGCCACCTTCCAGAAACATGATATCAAATTCGGCTTCGCGGAAGGGGGGAGCGACCTTGTTCTTGGTCACGCGGATGCGGGTGCGGCTGCCGATGACTTCGCCACCGCTGCCCTTGATCGATTCCTGTTTACGCACATCAAGGCGCACGCTGGCATAGAACTTGAGGGCGCGGCCACCGCTGGTAGTTTCCGGCGAGCCGTACATCACGCCGATTTTGTCGCGAAGCTGGTTGGTGAACATGACAACTGAATTCGACTGCTTGATCGCGCCAGAGAGCTTACGCAGCGCCTGACTCATCAAACGGGCTTGAATACCGACGAAGCTGTCACCCATTTCGCCTTCAATTTCGACGCGGGGCACTAATGCCGCCACGCTGTCCAGCACGATCACATCCAGCGCGCCAGAGCGTACCAATGCTTCGGTAATTTCGAGAGCCTGCTCGGCAGTATCTGGCTGAGCAACATAGAGCGTGTCTACGTTCACACCAATGCGCGAAGCATATTCAGGATCAAGCGCGTGTTCCATGTCTACGAACGCGCACCAGCCGCCGCGCTTCTGCGCTTCCGCGATCACGTGCAGGCAAAGGGTGGTTTTACCGCTGCTTTCCGGCCCATAAATTTCAGTAATGCGCCCGCGCGGGATGCCCCCAACGCCAACGGCAATATCTACCGTAAGTGAGCCGCTGGGGATGTAATCCACCACCAGATGACTGGCATCGCCAAGCCGGATCACAGTCCCTTCCCCGAAGCGCTTGGTCAAATCATCAAGCGCCGCTTCAATCGCTTTCTTGCGGCCTTCCTCACCTTTGGGATTACCCTCAAACAGAGATGAATGACCGTCAGCTTCAGGCTTTTCTTTTCTTCGCGGAGCCAAGGCGGATATCCTTTGTATTTCTGCTATCATGTCTCATTCACCGACATAAGCATTATAGACGCAAATAAATAGGTTGTGTTGATACGAATTGATTTTAGCATGTTTGTTCTAAAATGCAAGTAGGAATTAATAAATTTAGGCCGTAAGTATTGATTTTAGGAGTTGCTGTGGGATTCTTCGGTATTTTGGGCAGGCAGAGAGACATCTTGTTTTCGGCTTTGGCGCCAGTCATTTTGAAACAGCCGTGCCCTGGCAATCGCTTTACTGCCAAATACCGTAGAAACGCCAAAGAACAAAATGAAGCGCTTTGAATCGGGCTGAAGGGCGCGGGCACGGGCAAAATCGCCCCGCGCAGATTTCCACTGGCCGCGAATTAAACGGCTAACCCCGCGATTAGCGTAGGCCGCCGCGCCTTCGCCAGAAAAGTGACGGGCGATGCCTGTTCCGCCATGCCTTTGGGCGACGGCTTCGAGTTCATCAACACGCTCGATAGCGCCTTTGAACGTTTTCGCGTCGGCATACAGGCGTTCTTTCGCCAGCACAACCGGTATATAGGTCATCGGGTAGCGCTTAGCCACCCGCATCCAGTATTCATAGTCCAGGGTATAGCGCAGCGACAAGTCCAGTTCGCCGCAGGTTTGCCACACTTCAGCGCGCCAAAAGGAAGCAGGCTGCACAATCGGATCGCCAATTTGTACCAGTTCTTCGGCGTTGGTCTGGTGAACGTGAATGCGAATGCCGTAATTTTTGTCCTGCTCATCTATGGCTATAGCATCCCCATAGACGAACATCGCTTCTGGCTGCTGCGTGAATACATCTACAACTGTGCGAACCGCGCCGGGGACGTACAGGTCATCTGAGTTCAGCCAGCCAAGAATCTGCCCGGTGGCGGCGCGCATCCCTTTATTGATGGCGTCGGCCTGCCCCTGATCCGGCTCGCTGACCCACCGCAAACGGCCTTCATAGCGGCGCAAAATGTCTAGCGTGCCATCGGTAGAGCCGCCATCTATAACTAGATATTCGATATTTGGGTAATCCTGCTCCAGCACGCTTTGAATGGTCGCTTCAATAAACGCAGCCTGGTTATAGGATGGGGTGATGATTGAGACCAGCGGTTGTTCAGCCATACAAATTGCAAAACTTTCTATCCGCCAGAAACTTCAGGGGTGGCTACCGGTTCCTGTTGTTTAGTAGGCAGCGGCGGCAGCGTGGCCGTAGCTTCAACAGCTGGCGCAAGCGTAGGCTGCACTTCAGGCGTAACGACAGGGATATTGATCTCTGGCGTGATGACGGGGATGCCCAATTCGGGCGTGATGACTGGCAGATTCAAATCAGGCGTCACCACTGGCGCGTTCAGTTCCGGCGTAGCTGCGGGATCGGGCACATTGGCCGCGCCAGAAGGCAGCACATACCATACCAGATAAATAGAAACGCCAAGCAGCGCAGTCAGCACCCATAGGAAAAGTGTGAATCGCATATAACGCTTGATACGTTTTACCTTAAGGAAGCCGGGCAGCACATCTTCAAACCACATGCGCAGCACCAGATAGGTCGCCAGAAGCTGCGCGAGCGCCCCCGAAATCAGGTGAAGCAGCGGCAGCAGAAAAACGGGCTGCGGCAGCCCCTGCGGGATATTAGGGGCAACGCCAGCGCGAAAGCTGACCATCATCACGAAGGCGATCAATACCCAGTTTAGGAGCATGATCGAGGTCATCACGTATTTGTGATACGGCTCGAATTTTTTACGGCGGGCAAAGATGAAGCCACCAGCATCAGCGGAACAAGCAAAAGGATGTACGCAAGCAAGGTAAGATCAGCTAACAATGTTGCGCCGGTTCCCAGAAAACCGGGCTGATCGCGTACTATTTCCATTCACTCTCTCCGTTGTAAGGCGTAGAAGGCAGTATGAAAAGACACCAAGAAAAACTATACACGAAAGCTGGTTTTTAAGACAACTTGAAGTGATGAAGGCTGCTTATCGGAAGTGTTTACAGTGTGAAACTAAAAACTCCCAGCGCGCGCAAGTCCAGCGCGATGAATACGGCGAGGATGACGAAAGCGACGATGGCGACAAGGGTATAAAGCAGCTTCCATTCATAGTTAATTTGCCAGAAGCGGCGAACGCTGTAGATCAGGGCGCCCATCGCCACCAGATTGATAGCGATATCTATCTGGCTGGCAAATGCGCCGGTGATGCCGATCACGGGCAGCACAAAGGGCAGAACGATGTACATCAGGGTACAGCGGATACCGGAAACGATCAGCGAGAAGGTGAATGCTCGTTCAGCTTTACGGGTATTTTGTTCCTGCTGGATGTCAACCATTTCGGTCATGCGGGTGGTGCCTCAAGTATTCATGGATGGAAGTAAAACGACTATAACAGATGGTGAAAGTTTTCTCAATTCAGCGGCGCTGGCTTCATGCTAATAACGGTAATGCGCTGCCAGGATAAGAGATGGTGCGTTCATACCAATCCGCTAAAGATGCTGCGGGGTTAGGTGCGGTTTGCGAGGATGTTGATGGCGCAGCCTGCAACGCCGGTTAAGGAGATGATGGAAATGGCGGCTTGCAGCATCATCAGCATTTTGGCGCGGCGCGTGAGGGGCAGCACATCGGTAGGACTGAAAGCGAAACTGGTGGTGAAAGCCAGCGCGAGATAATCGGTATAGTGGGGCAGCCAGTTTTCAAAATGGGGGATGCTGTTAGCGCGCTGCGGAAACAGAAAATCCCAGGCCTGCCCATGCTGATGACCCGGCTCGACGCCCGGCGGGTCAATAATCCAGTACCAGATAGAAAACAGCAGAATATTGGTTATCGCCATCAAGAGTACGTCCGTGATGAGCAGATCGACATTTTGCGCAGACATGATGGTGAAAAGGATCTTCAGCAAAGAAAACAGATTGCCGATCAAGCCGAGCGTGAGCAGGGTATTGCAGATGATGATGGCGCGGAAAAGATGGAGCTTTTTATTCAACAGCCACAGCATAAAGATGGTTATGTAGACCAGCACGCGAATAAAAATCCAGATCGGGGAAAACCAATTTGATTCGTTATCGAAATTGGTGAGCCTGCTAAAAGTGGTGCTGTAGCTGATACTGGCTTGAAATACCAGCGTGATGCCCAGCACCAGCACGACCATTGAGAGGGATAAGCTGCGATTTTTTAGAAATCTAATCATTTATCCGTAGGCTACCTAATAAGCCCGACGATGCCAATGTACAGGAATAGAACGCCAAAAATAGCTGAAACCGGACAGCAGTATCTGAAATAATCGGACGAGCGTGCCGCCTGCGATCAGGGCGATAATCCGTTTGACGCCATTTTCGCCCATGAGCAGAAGGACGGTGCAGAGGATCCATGCCGGGTAAATGACGCTGGCTAGAATTTCTGGAAGCAGCAGGTTAAGGGTGTTGAGCAAGCGTAAATCCTTCTACCCGAATGGCATTAGCTTTTCAGCCCTCACGGCGGTAAGGCTTGAGCAGAGCCGCCGGATACGAGGCGTTACGCCCGACGATGGCGATGGCGACGATAGTGAGCAGATAGGGCAGCGCCAGCAGCAGCTCATAGGGTAATGGTACCCCTTCAGCCTGTAAGCGTAGTTGCAGCGCCTGCACGCCGCTGAACAGGAGCGCGCCAGCGAGCACCCGCCAGGGTTTCCAGTTGCCGAAGATGACGATGGCGATAGCGACCCAGCCACGTCCGTTGATGATGCCATGTGTGAATGCGCCCAACTGCGCCAGCGAGAGAAACGCGCCACCTAAGCCCATGAGCGCGCCGCCAATGATCAGGGCGGTGTAGCGCATACGATAGACGTTGATGCCAGCGGTATCGGCGGCGTCGGGGGCTTCGCCAACGGAGCGCAGGCGTAAGCCGAACGAGGTGCGAAAGAGCAGCCAGCTTAACAACGGCACAAACAGCAGCGAAACATAGGTGAGCCAATGCTGGCTGAATAAGGGGGCGAAGGCTGTGCCGGTGAATGCGTTGAGCGGCTGAAAAGATTCGTCCAATGCGGGTGGCGTGCTGACGCCGCCATAAATCAGGCGGAAGGCGAAGAGCGCGAAGCCGGTGGCAAACAGGGTGATGCCGAGGCCGCAAACGTGCTGGTTTAAGCCGAGCGTGACGACCAGAAAGCCCATGAGCAAATTGAGGATGATGCCGGTGAGGATTGCGGCGGCAAGGCCGATCCACAGGGAATCTGCGGCTTGCGCGGTGACAAAGCCGATGAACGAGGAGAGCAGCAGCGTGCCTTCGATGCCTAAATTCAGGATGCCTGCGCGTTCGATCACGGTTTCGCCTAACGCGCCGAAGAGGATAGGCGTGGCGATGCGAAGGGTTGCGCCGATGAGCAGGATGAGCGATTCCATCGTTTAACGCTCCCTTCGGATGCGGTACTGGGTAAGCAGAAGCGTCGCCAGTGTGACCAGCAGTAACACAGCTTGAATCACGTCGCTGAGATAGACCGGCACGTCCAACTCGCGGCTGGCAGAAATTGAGCCGCGATTGATCAGCGAGAGGAACAATGCAGAGATAAATACGCCGGGGATGGTGAGCGCGCCCAGCGTGGCGACGATGATTCCGGTATAGCCAAAGCCGGGGGACAGTGTGCCGATCAGGTAATAATGAATGCCGCCCACTTCACTAACGCCAGCCAGACCGGCGATGCCACCGCTGATCAGCGCGGCAGCAATCAGGCGGCGCTTGACGGGAATGCCGAGAAATTTAGCGGCATCTTTGTTTTTGCCGATGGCACGCAGTTCAAGCCCGAAGCGCGTGCGGGAGAGCATCCACCATGTGGCGAGGGCGATGATGACAGCCATGATTGCGCCGAAATGGACGCGCGAGCGCGGGATAATCACCGGAAATTGGGCGGAGGTGGCAATAGTGGGCGACTGTGGCCAATTGCTGACCGGATCGCGCCAGGGCCCATTGAGCAAGGCGCTGACGAAGAAGAGCATAACCGAGTTGAGCAGCAAGGTGGTGACGACTTCATCAACCGAAAGATAGGCTTTGAGCAGCGCAGGAACCAGCGCCCAGACCATTCCCGCGAGGAATCCCGCCGCCAGCATCAAGGGGATGGCGACATATGGCTGCATCCCCTCAGCCTGCACGCCGACCCACGCTGCAAGTATGGCTCCGGCATATAGCTGGCCTTCGGCGCCAACGTTGTAATAACCCGCAACGAAGGCGATGGCAACTGCTATGCCTGTGAACAGGATAGGTGTCGCCAGCATCAGGATGTCTGCACGCGCGCCGGTGCGGGTGAGCGGGTCAATCAGCAGCTCATAGAATGCGGTTATAGGACTTGCGCCAGCGGCCAGCACCAGCGTGCTGACTAGCAAGAAGGTGATAAACACCGCCAGCACGATGAACAGCGGGCGCATCCAGACGGGCGCGGGAACACGTTCAATTTTGAAGGACATGAATTATCTCGTTGAAAGCCAGAGATTTTGAACTGTCGTAATGCCAGGAAATGTGTTTCACAGCATACTGGCGGTGAAGAATGCGCGTGTAGATCATGCCCCGGCCAATCCTGCTTCAGGTGAAAGATTCGCGCCGGTCATGAGCGCGCCGATAGCCTGTATATCGGCATTTTCGGCGGCAAATTCGCCAGCGATACGGCCTTCGTAGATCACGAGGATGCGATCGCTGAGCACCAGAATTTCGTCTAAATCTTCAGAAATGAGCAGCACCGCAGCGCCGCGCTGTTTTTGCTCAATCAGCTTTTGATGCACATATTCGGTTGCGCCCACATCCAGGCCGCGCGTAGGCTGCGAGGCGATGATCACTTCAGGGTCTTGCGCCAGCGAGCGAGCGAGGATGATCTTCTGAATATTGCCACCGGAAAGCGTGCGCGCGGGATCGTTGGGTGAGGCTTTGATCTGAAAATCGCGAATCAACTTTTCAGCATTTTCACGAATTTGCCTGTTCTTCAGATGGCCGAAGCTGGTGAATTGATCGGATTGCTCAAGCATCAGGTTATCGGCCACGCTGAGATCGCCAATGATGCCCCTGAGGCGATCTTCAGGGATGCGCGCGATCTTGAGTTTTGCGAGGGCTTTTGGCTGCCCGAATGGCATCGGTTGAACGTTCACCAGCACCGAGCCGGATTGTGGGACGGCCATACCTGTAAGCACCGAAACTAATTCGCTTTGCCCGTTTCCCGCCACGCCAGCGATGCCCACGATTTCGCCGCCGCGCGCGGAGAGTGAGAGGCCGCGCAGCAGCAAGCCGCCGCGCTTATCGGTCATGTGCAGATCGCGCACATCCAGTTTGGCAAGATCGCCAACCTTATGCTCACTGTTGCGAACGACGGTGACAGTTTTACGCCCGACCATCATCTCGGCAAGGCCGGTCTGAGTGGTGTCGGCGGTGGCGGTGCGGCCAACCACTTTGCCCAGTCGCAGCACGGTTACGCGCTGGCTGACGGCTAAGACTTCGTTCAGCTTGTGGGTGATGATGATGACCGACATCCCTTGTGCCTGAAGATGGCGCAGGGTTTCAAACAGTTTTTCGGTATCCTGCGGTGTGAGTACGGCGGTTGGCTCATCCATGATCAGCACGCGGCATTTGCGATACAGCGCTTTCAAAATTTCAACGCGCTGCTGCTGACCGACGGCGAGTTTGCCCACCACCGCATCAGGATCGAGATTCATGCCCAGCGAGTCTGCCATTGCCGTAACGCGCTGTTTCATAGCGGCTTTGTCAATCAAAAAGCCGCCCTCATGACCGAGCAGCACGTTTTCGCTGACGGTGAAGGTGGGTACCAGCGAAAAATGCTGCGAAACAAAGCCAATGCCATTGGCGATGGCGTCGGCAGGGGATTTCAAATGGACTGGTGAACCGTTGATCAGAATTTCGCCCCCGTCCGGCTGGTACAGGCCGTACAGGATTTTCATGAGCGTGGATTTGCCAGCGCCATTTTCGCCTAGCAGCGCATGGATTTCGCCTGTTTCTACATCGAAATCAACGTGATCATTTGCGACCAGCGAGCCGAAACGTTTGGTTATTCCGCGTAATTCAATAACGGGCATGGAAAGCCCTCACCCCTGCCCCTCTCCGAACACGGAGAGGGGCGGTTATGCAAGTTAGAATGAATGGGTTACTGAGATTAGCCGCCGATGGCGACATCTTCCGGAACTTCCGCGCCAAGCGGCGTGTCTTCGTCAATGTTCACGCGGAACAGGCCATCTACAATTTCCTGCTCGCGCGCGCGCACCATTTCGATCAGTTCCGGATCGAGCGTTTCCTCAAAACTGTGGAAGGGAGCGAGGCTGGCGCCGCCATAGGCCATCATCGAGAAGTCTTTGAGATCGAGGCCGGTGTAGCTGCCTGCGGCGACCTGCTCGATCACGAAATTGACGGTGGGTTCCATATTCCATACGGGGCCAGTGATGACGGTTTCCGGCGCAAGCTCGTTTTGATCGCTCATGTTGCCGAAGGCGTACAAGCCATTAGAAGCGGCTACGTCAATCACGCCAAAGCGTTCTGCGAATAACAGGTCGGCGCCCGCGTCTACCTGCGCCTGTGCAGCTTCCTGCGCGGCGGCCGGATCAAACCAACTGTTGATGAAGCTGATGCGTACTTCGGCATCGGGGTTAGCTTCGGCAACACCCTGCACAAAGCCGTTAACGATACGGTTGACTTCGGGCACCGGATAGCCGCCGACCACGCCGATGATACCGGATTCAGTGAGCGAGCCAGCGATCAAGCCGCTGAGGTAAGCCGGTTCGTGAATCCAGTTGTCGAAAACGGAGAGGTTGGGCTGGGCAGGGCCGAGGCCAGAGCCGAACACAAAGGCGATTTCGGGATAATCGCGGGCGACGCGGCGCACCGCTTCTTCGTTGCCAAAAGCATCACCGAAGATGATATCAGGCGCCGTTTCATCGGCCACTTCGCGCAGCACGATTTCCATATCGCCGGAATAGCCGATTTCGTCCTGATATTCGTAGACGATGGTGCCAGCATCAGCGGCAGCCTGTAAGGCAGCGTGGATCACGCCGTCCCAGGGTTCTTCAATCGGGGTGGCATAAGCCCCGAATACCACCAGCGGTTCATCCTGGGCGGTAACAATATTTGCGGATAAGGCGAGAATAACGATCAGAACTAAAGCAAGACTCTTCTTCATGGCAACCTCCTGTATAGATAGAGTAACTTTTGCAAAGGTAATATTAAAACGAGATTATAGAGTGTAATCAGGCGATGCTACAAATAAAATACCCGTGTAATTTGTTCATTTTGGTTAAATTGAGGACTGTATGAGCGATCTTACCTTACGCCGCTGCCGCCTTCAGGATCAGGCTGATCTAGTAGATGTTGCCATACGAAATGGCGTAATTGACCAAATATCGCCAGCCAGCGCGCAGGCAGCGGCGATAAGTGATGCGGAAATTGACTGCGCGGGCAAACTGGTGACGCCGCCATTCGTTGAATCGCATATCCATTTGGATTCGGTATTGGCGGCGGGGCAGCCACGTTTTAACCAGAGCGGCACCTTATTTGAGGGGATTCAAATCTGGGGCGAGCGCAAAGGCAGCCTGACCCGCGAAGATGTGAAGCAGCGGGCGCGCGCTGCGCTGGAACTGATGGCGACGCATGGCGTTTTGTATGTGCGCACGCATGTGGACGTGACTGAACCACGCCTGGTAGCGCTGGATGCGCTGTTGGAACTGCGCGAGGAAGTGCGCGATTGGACGACGGTGCAGATCGTGGCGTTCCCGCAGGATGGCATTTATTCGCGGCCTGAAAACGATGGGCTGCTGGAAGAGGCGCTGCGCCGCGGCGCTGATGCTGTTGGCGGGATTCCGCATTACGAACTGACGCGAGAGGACGGCGTGCGCTCGGTGATCCGTATCTTTGATCTGGCTGATCGCTATGACCGCCTGATTGATATTCACTGCGACGAGGTGGATGATGAGCAGTCGCGCTTTGTTGAGGTGATCATAGCAGAGGCGATCAAGCGGGGCGGCGGCGAACGGGTTTCTGCCAGCCACACTACCGCGTTTGGCTCGTACAACGATGCCTATGCTTACAAACTGCTGGGCTTCTTGCGGCGTACCAATATCAATTTCATCGCCAACCCGCTGATTAATATCACGCTGCAAGGGCGGATGGATACGTATCCGAAGCGGCGCGGGTTGACGCGAATCAAGGAATTATGGCAAAACGGCGTGAATGTGAGCTTAGGGCAGGACTGCATTTACGATCCCTGGTACATCTTTGGCACAGGCAGCATGATCGGCGTGGCTTATATGACGGTACACGTTTCGCAGATGACTGGCTTGCCTGAGATTGACGCCTGTTTTGACATGATCGGCAAGAACGGGGCGAAATCGCTGCAAATACCGGATTACGGGATCGCGGAAGGCAATCCGGCAAATCTGGTGGTGATGGATGTGGAGACGCCGTTTGAGGCGCTGCGCTATCAGGCGATTCCCGCAGTGGTGATCTCTCGCGGGAAGGTGATCGCCCGTAATCAGGCGGCGCAGCAGAAATTTGTAGGCTAGGCCGGCCGGCGGATTGAAAAAGCAATATTTCGGGTTCGCGGTCAGGCGCTAATTTGACCACGAACCGAAGCCGCTGGATTGAGAAGTGTCCTCAGGCGGTGAGGATTGTTCAGCAGGGGCGGGGCTGCTGGCTGCCCCATTGGTTGAGGGCGGGGCTGCCGCAGCCGGTTCAACGCCGCCATTTTTCTTCGCTTTGAAGGCGGCGGGGTCTCCGGGGGTGATGGCTTTGCGCGTGCTGTCAAGTTCGCGCTGCACTTCGTTCATCGGCTCCACCACTGGCTTCGCGGCATTGGTGACATATTTGCTGATCGAGGCGTTGATCGTGCTGCGGGTTGGCAGTTCTCTGGGAACTTCAATATCAACGCCGCTTTCGTGAAGCTCTTGCTCAAGCTGCTGCGCCGGTTTGCGA
>LMZS01000007.1 GCA_001567085.1 Chloroflexi bacterium OLB15 | reverse complement strand
TGACCACGAACCGAAGCCGCTGGATGAGAAGTGTCCTCAGGCGGTGAGGATTGTCAGAGGGCGGGCTGCTGGATGCCCCGATTGGTTGGAGGGCGGGGCTGCCGCAGCCGGCTCAACGCCGCCATTTTTCTTCGCTTTGAAGGCGGCGGGGTCTCCGGGGGTGATGGCTTTGCGCGTGCTGTCAAGTTCGCGCTGCACTTCTTTCACCGGTTCCACCACTGGCTTCGCGGCATTGGTGACATATTTGCTGATCGAGGCGTTGATCGTGCTGCGAGTTGGCAGTTCTCTGGGAACTTCAATATCAACGCCGCTTTCGTGAAGCTCTTGCTCAAGCTGCTGTGCGGTTTGCGACCACATGCTGCGGGCGACGCCAACCCATTTGCCAAGCGTGTACGACCATTGCAGCATCCGCTTTGGGCCAGCGAAAATTAACATGATGATGAAGATGGCGACGATTTCCCAGCCGCCAATGCCCAGAAATTCCATAGCAACCTCTAACGCTGATCAGCGCTGCTTCCAGTTTAACAAATAGTACGTGAAAGGGGATCGGGCGGTTTTATCCCCGCCTGTGGCGCTGATGATGTACAATACGCGGCAATCGTCGGGAATCCGTTCGCCGGTCAAAATTTACTGCATGATACAATGAAACTTGATTTATTCGGTGTGCAAACCGACGCGCAGCCTTTCGCTGAGGCGATTGATCGGCTGGCAGCATGGTCTAATGAGGCAGGCGCGCGGCGATATGTGTGCACCTGCCCGGCATATACCCTGATGATGTGCTATGAAAAGCCGCAGGTGATGGCGGCGGTGAATGGCGCGGCGATGGTCACAGCAGATGGGATGCCGGTAGTCTGGTTGCAGCGCAAGCGCGGCGTCGCGGCGGCTGAACGGGTGTATGGGCCGGATGTAATGCAAGCGCTGTGTGAGCGGACGGCCAATTTGCAGGTGAGGCATTACTTTTGGGGCGGTGAAAACGGCGTGGCTGCGGCGCTGGCATCGCGGTTGAAGGCGCAGTTTCCCGGCTTGCAGGTGGCTGGAAGCCATGCGCCGCCAGTTGCCCCTTTAGGCAGCGAGCCGGATGAGGACGCGATTCGCCGCTTGAATGACAGCGGCGCGGAGGTGATCTGGGTGGGATTAGGCTCGCCCAAGCAGGATTTATGGATGGCGCAGCATCGCCCACACCTGAACGCGCCGCTGCTGATCGGCGTGGGCGCGGCATTTGACATGCTGGCGGGGACGAAGAAGCAAGCGCCCCGCTGGATGCAGCGTACCGGGTTGGAGTGGCTGTTCCGGTTGCTCCAAGAGCCGGGGCGGCTGGGCAAGCGTTATTTGATTTACAACCCAAAATTCTTGTGGCTGGCTTTCAGAACTTACGGGTGGTAATCCGTCAGTATGCTTCGTTATAACCCGCGCTACCAACTCTTTCTTGCCTGCTCTGATGGGGTGCTGGTCATTGTAGCACTGCTGCTTTCAACGGTGCTGCGCATGAATATCAATCTGGGCATGGAAGCCGATCCAGCGATTTTTACTCCGCCGCTGATTCTTTATATCGTTACGCCGCTGATCTGGTTGTTCGCTTTCGGCACATCTGGCGCGTATACCGCGAACAGCAAGATGCCGTTTGTGCAAACCTTGCGCCGGGTATCTGCCGGGCATGTACTCGCTTCGCTGATTTTTCTCGGCGCGCTCTATTTGATTTACCGCGATTTTTCGCGCCTGCAAGCATTTTATTTCATCGCTATAAGCTACCTGTTCATCATCCTTCACCGCGCAATTTTGCTGGCTTTTAACAAACGACTGGCGGGGGCGATTAACACGCCGCGCCGGGTGATCGTGGTGGGCACAGACGCTCATGCGTTTGAGGTTGGCGGCGCGGTAGAAGCGGGTGCATCTGCTGGAGCATATCTGCTTGGGTATGTATCTCATGAAGGACAGCCTGCACAGGATGCAGCCGCCGTACTCGGCAAGGTGGAGGATATTCGCGGCATCGTTCAAAGCCATCGTGCTGATGAGGTGATCATCGCGCTCGAATGGTTCGATCAAGCGGCCTCGCGCTTGATCACCCAGATCATGAAGCTGCTTGAAGATATCCCGGTCAATATTCGTATTTCGCCAGATTATTCAGAACTGGCTTATTTCCATGCGCGGCCTGAAGATTTTAACGGGGTGACGCTGGTAGGGCTGCGGGAAACAGTGATGACGCCAACGCAGCGGGTGATCAAGCGTATCAGCGACATCATCCTATCCAGTATCATCTTGCTAGTGACATCGCCGCTGTTGGTCGTCATTGCGATCATTATTAAGATGGATAGCCCTGGCCCCGCTGTTTACCGCCAGTTACGCATCGGCCAGCACGGGCGGCGGTTCGTGATCTACAAATTTCGCACGATGAACGTGAACGCGGATCAGATTATTGATCCCCAGCAGGTGCGGGCGATGTGGGAAAAGAAGAAAGGCGATCCCCGCGTAACCCGCGTTGGTTATTACCTGCGGCGTACCAGCCTTGACGAACTGCCGCAGTTTTTTAACGTGCTGAAGGGCGATATGAGCATTGTTGGCCCACGCCCGGAAGTGACCTGGTTGGCAGATTCTTACGAGTGGTGGCAGCGCAAGCGCTTTGAAGTGCCACAGGGCATCACCGGTTGGTGGCAGGTAACCGGGCGCAGCGATAAGCCGATGCGCCTGAACATTGACGACGATCTGTATTATGTGCGCAATTTTTCGCTGTGGCTGGATTTGCAGATCATTCTGCGCACGATCATCGTGGTGTTTACCGGCAAGGGAGCTTACTAGTGGCGGCAGCTTCAAAACGCGCCCGGCAGCCTTTATGGCGCAGGCCGGGGGTGTGGCTGATCACGATTCTCATCATTCAATTTGTGCTGGGAACGGCGCGCATCGCTGCTGTTCCGCTGTGGCGCGATCACGAAGTAGATTTTTATGATGTCGTACATTTCCTGATTCAAAATGGCCGCTTGCCCGCTGTAGAAGATTACCCGGCGGGTGATGCCGATATTCGGCAGGCGACACAGCCCCCGCTGCACTTTCTGCTGATGGCGCCGGTCATGGCGCTGTTTTATCAGGACGACCCTGCGCCGCCGGGCGTGCAGCCCCCCACGATATGCTTTGGCGCTGAAAATTTCAACCGGACGCAGGTTATTTACCCGCATACCGCTGAATATGATGGCTGGCCGCAGGGCGCGGCGATGGCCGGCTATGCGCTGCGTTTCGTCAGCCTGATATGCGGGTTGGTGACGACGGCGGTGACTTATGCTGTTGGGCGTATCCTTGCGCCCCGATATGCGGTGATTGCGCTGGCAGCGGCGGCGATGATCGCGTTTGAGCCTTCGGTGATGGCGTTGAACACCACGATCAGCAATGATGCGTCGGTGATGATGGTGGCCGCGATCAACCTGTATTTTGCGCTGATGCTGATTCAAACGCGGCGCTGGCGCTATGCAGTACTGATGGTCATCTTTGCGGTGCTGGCGATTTTTACGCGGCTGCCGGGATGGGCAGTGGCCGGGTTTAGCGGCGTGGTGTTGGCGTATGCTGTCTTGCGGGCGGTGGTGGAAGGCTACAGGCGCAAGGGGCGGCGTATTCTGATACTCCCTGCGGTAGTGCTGATTGCCGGGGTGATCGGGCTAGCGGCGATCATGATTTTCAATTACAGCCGCAGCGGCTCGTTCTTCGGGCGGTACGCCGGGCAGGAAATGCAGGTATTTCAGATTTTCCGGCAGCCGGATGTAGCCCTGCGGATTTCGCTGGATGTGCTGAAGATCACGATTGATGAATTTGGAATACCGTTATCGCGGATTGCTTCCGCGCGCTTTGTGCTGCTGCAAAACGTTACGCTCATGATCGGGTTGGCGGGCGCGGCGCTGCTGGTGATTGCCGGCGTGGTGCAGGCGTTTCGTAAGCGCGCGGTGCCGTTGGCTGGCGGCGTACTGGTGATTTGGCTGGCGGCGCTGTTCGGCATAGGGCTGGTGATCATCCGCAACGTGATCACGGTTGAGGCGTGGGGCGGCGTGACGGAATACAATTTTGCCGCGATCTACACGCCAATGCGTTATTACGCCCCCGCGCTGCCGCCGCTGGCTTTGCTGGTCGCCGTTGGCTTTTGGGCGCTGGCAAATGCGGCGCTGGCTTTGCTTCCAAAGCGTATTTCCCCTGATATACAGCGGCGAATAGGCGCAGCAGCCCCCCTGATTCCGGCAGCGTTGGGGCTGGCGCTGCTGGTGATTACGGGAATTTCGATTGCGCGCGTTGTAGCGGAACGGCCAACCGTGCCAGCGTTTACGCCCGCGCAATTTGCCGCGCAGCACGATGTGACGCTTGTTGATACGCCATCTGAAGCCGGATTCCCTCAGATTGTTGGCTACAGAGCTGTGCCGGACGGCGCAGGCTATCTACAGGTTGCGGTGTATGCAGCGATGCCATCAGCCCCGGAATGGAACTCGGCGCTGACGCTTACGCTGGGGAACGATACCTGTACTTTCCTGCCCGCGCGGGGGTATTCGGGGACGCTGGTCTGGCGCTCAGATACGGTTTACGCGCTGGAAACGCGCATCGCCAACTGCTCGAATCCCGAAGATCAGCCGCTTTCGCTGGCGGCAATCTGGCAGGGCGCGAATCTTCAAGGGGAGTATTTGGCCGAATCATCACCAGTAGAGCTGGGGACGGTGGACGCGCTTCCGCAGGGGGTAAACTGCCCCGCCAATTTGGGCATTATTGACGGCGGTTATCAGATTGTGCGGCTCAATACGCCGGAAACGGTGGCGCGTGGAGAGAATTATCAGCCTGCGCTGAATTGGATTGTGCTGCATAAAACGCCCGAAGCATACGGGCGGCGGTTTGTTTTTACCCATACGGAAACGGGCGTAACCTACACCTGCGAATTTATTGATCGCACAATGAATGTTTGGGTGAGCGGGGAGTACGTTTTTTCTGATCGCTGCGTGATCGTGCTGCCTGACGACGCTCCGACAGGCGTTTACACCATCTCGGTGATCGGGCTAAATGCTGCTGGTGAGCCGCTGCCTGCCGTTGGCGCTTCTGGCGAGCCGCTGCCGGATAACGCCGTCCCGGTTGGGCAGGTGACCGTCACATAATCGCCTGCGTCGCGTTGTGCGGCGGTCAGTGAAGGGCGGCGCGGCAGACTGTACACTAGAAATTAAATTTTTTATGTAATGGGGAATACTTCGTGTCATCAATCCGGCAGGCCGCCCTTTTCCTATTGATGGCTTTCATTGTCAGCGCCGCCGCTGCCGCCCAATCTAGCGGCGCGGGGAACTGCCCGCTTGCCCCTTCAACGCGGCTGCATGTGGGCGGGGAGGCCGTGGTTTCGCCGCTGATCGGGCAGGTGAACCTGCGCTCGCTGCCTGCGGTTT
>LMZS01000006.1 GCA_001567085.1 Chloroflexi bacterium OLB15 | reverse complement strand
TCATCCCTGAATTTGCAAGCGGCGGTCTGCGCGGCTTTGATGGCGGCGTTCATCCCTTCACCAAACTGCCGCTGCCCGTAAACCCCGCGCTTGAAGGAAAATCTGTAGACCCTAACACGGTCAACATCCGCCATCTGCTCACCCACACCTCTGGGCTGGCGCCCTGGCGGCCTACCTACCTTCTGCATCCCATCCCCCTGCCCGATCAACCCGATCCCGTCCCGCCGCACATTCGCCATGCCAGCGTGATCGCTTCAGTATGCGCATCGCCCTTTGTGGATTATCCCGGCAATACCGTCCGTTACAGCGACCTTGGTTTCATGCTGCTCGGCGAATGCGTGCAGCGCCTTACCGAACTGCCTTTAGATGCTGCCGTCAATGAGCGTATTGCCAAACCTCTTGGGCTGGCGACGCTGACCTATAACCCGCTGCAAAATAGCTTCAGCCCGGTGAACATCGCCCCCACCGAATATGATTTTGTCTGGCGGCTGCGCCGCTGCTGGGGAGAAGTTGATGACGAAAATGCCTGCGGCATGGGTGGCATCGCCGGGCATGCCGGTTTGTACGCCGCCGCCCTCGACATCGCCACTTTTGGCGAAGCATGGCGCACGCGCAACTCGCAGCTAGGCATTTCTGAAGCCGTTTGGGTTGAAGCTACCCGCTATCAGGCTGGAACTGATGATCTGCGCGGCTTAGGCTGGAAAATATACGAAGAGGCAGTTGATCCCGAAGAACCGCAGCCTTTACCGGAAGCATCTTCCCGAAGCGGTATTCCCTCCGGTTATTTCGGTCATACTGGCTTTACCGGCACATCCCTGAGAATAGACCTGAAGCGCGGCATCACCATCGCTTGCCTCACCAATCGCGTTTATTACGGGCGTGATCCGCAAGGTATCGAAGCCTTCCGTATCGCCCTCCATGCCCTGTTCACCTGATAATCCCTCAATCTCCGCCATCGTGTTCGCTAACGATCTTCTTTTTAAGCCGTAATTGAGGCTTACCCCTGCGCCGCTGTTGTGTTAAAAACACGCCAGCATTCGCCTAAAAGGAATCATGATGTCGCTTCCACAAAATTACGTTGAGCGCACTTATGCTGGCGTGTTAGGAAAACTGATCGGCGTATATCTGGGGCGACCATTTGAGCAGTGGTCGCACGCGCGCATCATGGCTGAATTAGGCGAAATTGAATACTACGTCCATGACCGTCTGAACATGCCCCTGATCGTCACCGACGATGATATTGCCGGTACCTTCACGTTCCTGCGCGCCCTGCCTGATTACGGCAGCACCGCTGAAATCACGGCGCGCCAGATCGGGCAAACATGGCTCAATTACATCATCGAGAATCGCACCATTCTCTGGTGGGGCGGCCTCGGCAATTCCACCGAGCATACCGCCTATTTGCGACTGAAACGCGGCATCCCCGCCCCGCAAAGCGGCGCTATCGCGCTTAACACGCAAATCGTCGCCGAACAGATTGGCGCACAAATCTTCGTTGATGGTTGGGCGATGGTTGCCCCTGCCAACCCCGATCTGGCGGCCAGCCTCGCCCACCGGGCAGCCAGCGTGAGTCATGATGGTGAGGCTGTATATGCCGCGCAAATACTCGCCGCGATGGAATCGCTGGCCTATGTTGAAAGCGATCTCGATACCCTGTTAGATACCGCGCTGACCTTCGTCCCGCAAAATGCCATCATCCAGCGCATGATTGCCGATGTTCGCGAATGGCACAGCCAATATCCTGACTGGCATCATACCCGTGAAAAAATCGCCGCGCGCTATAGCTATGATCAATTTGGCGGCAACTGCCACGTCATTCCCAACCATGCGCTGATCATCCTCAGCCTGCTTTATGGCGCGGATGATTTCCAGAAGGCTATGACCATAGTTAATACCTCTGGTTGGGATACAGATTGCAATTCAGGCAATGTTGGCTGTTTGCTCGGCATCAAAAACGGCCTCGCCGCCTTTAATGGCCGCCATGATTGGCGCGCCCCCATAGCAGATCGCCTTTATATCCCGGCAGCCGATGGAGGCCGCGCCATCACTGATGCCGTGATCGAAACCTATCATATCGTCAATATTGGACGCGCCTTCGTCAATGAGCCGCCGCTTCTCCCCAAATCTGGCAGCCGCTTCCATTTTGAAATGCCCGGCTCAGTGCAAGGTTTCACGACGCTGGATGCGGGTCTTTCTCTGCAAAATGTTGAGGGTCACAGCCTTCAGGGAACCCGCAGCCTCGCCATCCGTTTTGATCAACTGACTGGCGAACAATCAATCTCTACGCCTACCTTCATCCCGCCCGACGCTATCCACATGCCCGGCTATCAGCTCCATGCTTCGCCCACGCTCTATTCCGGCCAGCGGTTGGGCGCGCGCTTCTCAGCCAGTTCTGAAAACACCGCGCCGATCATCTGCCGCTTATTCATTCAGCACTACGCCGCTGAAAACCGGCTTGTAACCCTTTACGACCAACCGTATACGCTGCATGCCGGCGATGCCGCCGAAATCGCGTGGGTGATCCCTGATACCTTTGGCGCGCCGATTGCTGCTGCCGGCCTTGCCCTTGCCAGCGTATCGCAGCCCGCCAACGGCGCCATTTACCTGGATTGGCTAACCTGGGATGGCAGCCCTCAAATCACGCTGAAACACCCACCAAGCGGCGGCACGATGTGGCGGCGCGCATGGGTCAACGGCATGGATCATTTTGATGACTTCTGGCCGGAAACTCATCGCGTGATTCAAAATGAAGGCACTGGCTTGCTCATGCAGGGAACCCGTGAATGGCAGGATTATCATGTGGTTTCTACCATCACCCCACACCTGATCGAATCTGCTGGTCTGGCTGTGCGGGTGCAGGGGATGCGTCGCTATTACGCGCTCATGCTCTGCCGCGAAAATACTGCCCGCTTGATCAAGCGCTGGATGGTGAAACTATCCTTGCCGAAGCCCCGTTTGTGTGGCGGGCATACCAGCCCTATACCTTAGAAATTGAGGTTGAAGGCGATCACCTTTGCTGCCGCATAGACGGTGAAACCTTGTTTGAAGTTACAGATACAGATCGCCCACTTTCAGGCGGTGGGGTAGCGCTGGTTTGCACTGAGGGCATGCTGCAAACCGATGCGGTGCAAATATCGCCCCTCAAATAACGCGATCATGGGGATTTTTACCTTTCCCCTTCAGACGCATCTTAGCGCCGCCTGGCGGTAAAGCGCTTCCAGGTGAGGGGCATAGGTAGGGGTGAGGGCTAAGAAAACGGCTCTTTAAGCGCCGTGAGCGCTTCTATCGCCGCCCCTTCACCGCACACCGATTCGCGCAAAATCAAACGCGGTGAAATCGTGATCTGGCAAAATGCGCTGTTATCCCCGCGTATCCGCTTCAGCAGCACATCCATCGCCTTCTCGCCAATCTCCTCAAATGCCTGTGCAATCGTGGTCA
>LMZS01000005.1 GCA_001567085.1 Chloroflexi bacterium OLB15 | reverse complement strand
CCGTCGTGTTGCAACCAATGAGGTTTACATGCCTTCCAGCGCGGAGAGATCAGGCTCAAATTCGGCCTGTTCCAGAATTTCTTCAACGCTGAGTTCGATTTCGGCAGTGTCAGGGTTGACGCCGGTGGTCAGCGTGCCTTCAGCCAGCGCTTCCTGAATCTGAGTGACGATTTCATAATATTCTTCAGGAATATCGGAATCGTTGGGGCCAGCGAAGGTCATGCCGCCGTTGGCAACGTCAAGGATGTAGTTGCTTCCGCCGGGGAACTCGAAATCGCCACCCGCCAGCGCCGCAACCATGTCGTGTACGCCAACATCTACGCGCTTGATACCGCTGCTGATGATATTTTCTGCGCCAGGCGCTTCGCCAGCGCCGAAGGTGGTGAAGAACTCGTCCTGATCGACGCCGATCACATATACGCCTTCAGCCGCAGCGAAAGCGATTGCGCCTGAGCCGGTGGGGCCGCCGCCGCCAAAGAGAACATCAGCGCCTTCGCCTATGAACTGTTCGGCTGCTGCCGCGCCACGATCTGGGGCGGTGAAGCTGTCAATATATACGCCAAGGATGCTTACATCTTCGTCGAGCAGGGATGCCATATATTCGATGCCCTGTTCGTAGCCAAGACGGAAGCGAACGACGGGGGGAATATCGACGCCGAACACGCCGCCGATGGTGTTGGATTCGGTGACCAGCGCGGCTAGCGCGCCAACCAGAAATGCTGACTGATCTTCGCGGAACTGAATACCCACGTAGTTTTCGGGGCCTTCAAATACGAACTGGTCAACGCCGATGAAATAGGTGTCCGGGTTGGCTTCAGCCGCCGCAAGCGTGGCATCGGCAATCAGGAAGCCGACGGTGATGATGGCATCAAAATCTTCGTCGAGGCAGGTCTGAATATTATTCGCATAGTCAGTTTGAGCGCTGGTTTCGATGAATGTAGATTCCAGTTCAAATTCTTCAGCGGCGGCAACCATGCCTTCATAGGCGAATTGGTTGAAGGTGCCATCGTTGACGCGGCCAAGATCGGTGACAAGGCAGACCGATTCAATAGCGGCATCCTGGGCTAAGGTTGCAGGGGCGAAACTAGCAAGAAGCATAAGTACTACAAAACCAGCGAGAAAACGGCGTTTCATTAGGCAGACCTCCGATTAGAGAAAATAAATAGAACACACGCTTGCTGCTTGAAAGATAACATGACGGCGCGGTGTTCTCCAAGTAATGATTCTTGTGAATCGCGCCGCTGCATTTTATTTGTTTTCACTTGAAGCGGTTTTCTCTGGCAAGTGGCGCAATTGCTCTCATAGCAAATCGGTTTCAGTATCCGCTTCAGTAGCGTCGCTGCGGATGGTTTGCTGGCGAAAGAAATTCGGATGCGCGGGATTGGTGAAACGCTCAAGATCGCACTCTGAAGACCAACGGGCGCCATCAGGCATGATAGTTAGCTCATCAAAATGCGCGTCGGTAAAGGTAGCGCCGCGTAAATCGGCATTTTCAAGACGCGCGCCTTGCAAATGTGCGCCGTTGAGATTGGCGTTTTGCAGCAGGGCATTCAAGCCGTTGATGCGGTACAGCTTGGCTTCAAAAAGATTGGCGCCGCGCAAATCAGCGCCGCGCAGCCGCGCCGCCTGTAAATTGGCCTGAGTCAGGTTTGCGCCAGCTAGCACAGAGTCATTCAAGTTGGCGTGTTTCAGTTTTGCCCACTGCAAATTCGCGCCTTGCAAATCTGAACCCCACAGTTTGACAGCTTCAAGGTTGGCGATGCGAAAATCCATTTCTTGTAATGAACCATCGCTTAACCAGCCGCGCGCCCGTAATTCTTCGCTAGCACGTTTGGCAACTTCGTTCACGCTGCTGCCTAATTGACGAATCAACTGCTCGCGTTCACGTTGTTCCTGATTGCGGCTTTCATATTTGCGGTAAATAGCGTCAATGATCAGCACTGTAATCGCAATGCCGATCAACTCGCTGCTGATATTGGTATACGTTTCACTGACGAATATGCGGAAATCAAACGGCTCTCCCGGATGAGCAATCGGATAGCCGATGATGATCACGAAGATACCGGCGAGTAAAAACAATACGCCGGCACGCTGGGCGGTCATCCCGCTGCCGGAGAGGTATTGCTTCAGATTCAATTTCATGCGCCCTCGAAGGATCATGACCGGATTCGCCGGTAAGTATGTCCTAACGAGGGCGCAGATTCAAAACCTGCTGAATGTTTAGCGATAGGTGTTCTGCGATGACTGGTAGTTAAGCAGCAGCGCGGCAATCGCGCCGGGAACCCAGCCCGCCAGCGTTAGCAGAAATACAATCACAATTGTGCCGCAGCCACGATCAATAACCGCGAGTGGTGGAAAGATAATACACAGTAAAGCGCGCCCACAACCCATTGTAAGCCTCCATGAATTGGAATGGATATTATGATCAGTTATACGCAGTGAGAGAGGGTAGGGTTGCAGTTTTATGCGTGAATAAACGCTGCGATAAGTTCAGCCATACGGTGAGCAGCGGCAGGCATCATGTGCAGCCCGTCGAAAGTGAAGGAAAAGCCCCCTTCCTCACGGGCTTTCTCATAGTCATGCCAGCCCGAAGATTCGCGCGCGCCGATCAAGATGATCGTTTTGACATCCAGATCAGGCCGGGACGGTAACTGTGCTGGCGTAAATTCTGCCATGAAATCAAGGCTAGGGATGCCGAGACTTTGGGCGGCTTTCTGTGCCAGCGCATTGTACTGGCGTAACGTTTCCACAACGGTTGGATTGTATTCGTTAGGCGGCAGCCCAACCCATACTAAAAACGCCTGCTATCTGCAACTGTAAGAGCAGATCGCGGTAAGCGGCGCTGAACTGTTCAGGCGAGACGCAGCCTTCTTCAAGGCCTTTGGATTTGCGGTAGTATGACCTGACTTTGGGCTGCGAATACGAGATCGCATCGTTCCCCCCCACCATCAGGAATACGCCATCAGGGGCAAGCGCCAGCACTTCATCGAGCCGTTCTTGCAGGTTGATGATGGTATCGCCATTGCGCCCGGCGTTCACAATGTCACCATCGGGCAGCAGGCGGGCGAGGGCGTTAACGTAGCTGCCGCCGTATGTGCCTTGCGTAAGGCTGTCTCCAAAGCAAACAATTTTCATGCAGTATGGCTTGCGATTCCTGATTGTAGGGGCGCAGCACACCGCGCCCCTACAGTGTTAAATAAGAAATGGCTATGCTTCGCGCTGCCACTCGTCGGCATTATAAGCAGGCAGCTCGCAGCGCAGCGGGTGATCTGCACGGAAGCCGAAGGCGTAATCAGCCTGCATCAACTGGTGAATTTCGCTGGTGCCTTCATAGATGACCGCGCCCTTGCTGTTACGCAAATAGCGCTCTACCGGGTATTCATCGCTGAAGCCATACGCGCCGTGAATTTGCACAGCTTCCAGCGCGGCCTGCACGCTGTGATCGGTGGCGTACCATTTGGCGAGGCTGGTGGCCTGCGTGTTGCGGATTCCCTGATTTTTCATCCACCCCGCCTGCAAGCAGAGCAGCCGGCCTGCTTCGTACCACTGCTGCATATAGCCGATCTTTTGCTTGATCAACTGGTGTTCGGCAATCGGTTTGCCGCCCGTTTTGCGTTCTAAAGCGTATTTGATGCTTTCTTCAAGGCAGGCGCGGATCAGGCCGACTGCGCCAGTGGCAACGGTGAAACGTCCGTTATCCAGCGATCCCATCGCCACCTTGAAGCCTTCGCCTTCTTCACCGATCCGGTTTTCAACCGGCACTTCCACATCCTGAAAGGCGACCCAGCCGGTAGAGCCAGCGCGCACGCCGAGCTTGCCGTGAATATCGCCTGTGGTGACGCCGGGCATGTCGCTGGTGACGATGAAGGCGGTCATTCCGCGATGGCCGGCATCGGGGTTGGTTTTGGCGACGACCAGAAAATGATGGGCTTTGGTGGCCAGGCTGATCCACATCTTCTCGCCGTTGAGGATATATTTATCGCCCACACGGCGCGCCGTTGAAGCCATATTCACGACATCGCTGCCGACGCCCGGTTCGGTCAGGCAGAAGGCGGCATACTTTTCGCCCCGCGCCTGCGGTGTCAGAAAGCGCTGCTTTTGCTCTTCCGTTCCCCATTGCAGGATAGACATACTGTTCAGACCGTGATGTACAGACATGACCACGCGCAGGGTGGTATCGCCGCGCTCCAGTTCTTCGCACACCAGCCCAAGCGTGATATAGTCGAAGCCCTGACCGCCGTATCGCACCGGGATACTGATGCCAAGTATGCCGAGTTCGGCCATACGCGGCAGAATTTCGGGGTTCATTTGCTGCTTGCGATCCCATTCGCCGATGGTGGGCATCACCTCTTTGGCAACATAGTCGCGCACCATTTTCTGTGCGGCAAGTTGATCAGCGTTAAGTGTGAAATCCATAATGCACCTTTATTTTGAATGTGAACTTGATGACGGCTGAAGGATGGTAAACTCCCTGTGCCAGCCTGTATTTTGTTCAGGAAGATGTTTTGGCGGCATTATACCCGATCGCTATCTGAAGAGGTATGGACATGACTTCACCGGCGCATTCTGCCGCGCCTGATACGCTGATCACCTATTATTTACAGATCACCGATCGCAGCCAATTTAAGCCAGCATATCTTGAGGGGGATGCGCATCTGCTGGTCATGAAGATGGAGCGGCCAGATGTGCGTTTTTATAAGTTTATGTATACGGCGGTAGGGGAAGTATGGCGCTGGCGTGACCGGATCATCATGCCTGAAGCGGAGCTTGAAGCCGCGATCAGCCGCGCAGAAACCAGCGTACATGTGCTGTATGCGCGCGGCGTGCCTGCTGGATATTTTGAACTGGTGAAGCAGGGCGAAAGTACAGAGCTGATGTATTTTGGCTTGCGCCCTGAATTTGTGGGGCAGGGCTATGGCAAGCATTTGCTGAGCGTGGCAATTGCGACCGCATTTGATGAGGGTTGCAAGCGTCTATGGGTGCATACCTGCAATCTGGATGCGCCGGAAGCGCTGATCAATTATCAGAAGCGCGGGTTCGTGATTTACGAGACAAAAAATGAGCCGATGCCGGGACGATACACGTAAGGTGAAATCTGTTTCTAGCCAGTGGGGTATTGCCGATGTCATTACTTGAACGTGCGCAGCGCGAAGGCAACCCCGTTATTGACGGGCGAACAGCAACATTTGTGTGGGTGGGAAAGACCCCGCCGATTCTGGCAGGCGATTTCAGTCGTTGGCAAAAGGGATCGCGAATCGTCCGGTGGAAACAAGCGGGAGATATATGGACAGCAAAACTGGAATTTCCAGCAGATGCGTATGTGGAATATGCCTTCTTTGAGAGCGAAGACGATGATTCGCGGATACGAGATCCACTGAACAAGCGGCGGGTATGGAATGGCGTAAATAGCTACAACCACACATTTTATATGCCTGAGGCGAAGCCATCACCGCTGTTGAACGTCAGGCGGGGTGTGCCGCGTGGAAAGGTGACGCGATACGAGATTGACTCGCATTGGATAAGCCATCGCAAAACACGTCTGCTTTATCTTTACGAACCGCCGAACGCGACAGCGCCGTATCCGCTGATCGTGGTGTGGGACGGGCCAGATTATTACAAGCGTGGGCGGCTAACCCGGATTGTAGATAACCTGATTTCGCAGAAGCGAATCGTGCCAGTCGGCCTTGCGATGATTGATAATGGCAAGGCGGCGCGTACCTCTGAATACATGATGAATGAGGCGACGCTGTTATGGTTGGAGCATTTTGTGCTGCCATTCGCGCGGGAGCATTTGCGGCTGAACGATCCTGCTGAGAAGCCGGGAAGCTGGGGCGTATTGGGCGCTTCGATGGGCGGGTTGATGTCGCTGTATACAGGGCTAAGAATGCCGCATATTTTCGGAAATGTGCTGGCACAGTCGGGCGCGTTTCAGTTCGATGTGGCAGGAAGGCCGCTGCCCATTTTCGAGTTGATTCAGTTGGGCGCAAAACAGCCGGTACGCATCTGGCAGGATGTAGGCAAGTTGGAATTTCTGCGCGAAGCCAATGTTGTGATGTATGAGGCGCTGAAATCGCGCGGGTATGAGGTGCAGTATTCGGAATTCAGCGCCGGACACAATTACACGGCGTGGGCGAACAGCCTGTGGCGTGGGTTGGAGTGGCTGTTTAAAGCGTAGAGCGCAGCATATCACGCCCTACGCTTTTAGAGAATAATCTAAGAGAGATTTAGGCTGTAGGGGATTCAGCCTAATACACCGGCATGCTGTGGTCTACCGTGCGCGCCCATTCGATGATGCCGCCTTCTAACAGCACCAGCTTGGTTGGGTCAAAGCCGAGTTCGCGCAGAGCATCAATGACCTGCCCGCTGCGCGCCTGCGTGCGGCAGTAAACGATAACCTCACGATCGCGGGGAATGGCGTTGAGCACAGTATCCACGAGCGCCACCTGACCGAGCTTAACTTGTTCGACTGCCGCCATGATACGCGGCTTGGGAATTTCGAGATGATGCTCAATCGCGGCGATTTCCAGCTCTTCAGGATTGCGCACGTCGAGCACGAAAACATCGTCGTCATTATCAAAGCGCTGCTTCAGTTCAATCGGGGTGATCAGCGGCGTAGGCAGGTCTTCAGGCGAAATGCCATTTTCGCTTAATTCGGACACGTTCAGCTTCACCTGTACATGATCGTGCGCGGGCATGCCGCAGAACTGTTCATAATCAATCAGCTCAACCTGATCATGAGGAAT
>LMZS01000004.1 GCA_001567085.1 Chloroflexi bacterium OLB15 | reverse complement strand
AGGCGGTTGTTATACTTCAACCGCTTTTTTGTTTTCCAGGTCAGGAGATGGCTCATGTCTTCCATCCAACCCGCATCAGCATGGAATGTCGTTTATGTTGCCGCCAGTTTGCCGGAAGCGCACATTATTTCTGGACGGTTGCAGTCAGAAGGTATCCCATCGTGGATTGCGCATGAGCCTATAGCTTCTGCCTATGGACTTACAAGCGGCACATTAGGGGATGTGAGGGTACTTGTAATCCCCGCAGATTATGATCGCGCGATGGAGATTCTTGAGAGCGAACCTGACGATCTTGAAGATGATATGCTGCTTGATGAGCCGGAAGATACCGATGAATTTGACGATCAAGCCTGAAGTTTAACAAAACCGCGCCAGTTTGTTAAAATATCAACCGCGAGTGTTAACGTCTATTTAGCGTAGCCTTGATAGATTTCATTGTGTTAAGAGTCAAACAAGGCAGTATGTATGATGGCAAAAGTCCTAATCATTGAAGATGAGGAAACCCTTGCTCGGACGTTAGCGGAAAAACTTCGGGCGGATAGTTTCAACGTGGTCACGGCTTTCGATGGCGAAGATGGCCTGGAAAAGATACGTGAAGAGCGACCTGATCTGATTGTCCTCGATATTATGCTTCCCAAATTGGATGGCCTAAGCCTGTGCCGAATTGTTCGCCGCGATGCGACGATGGCGCACATTCCGATCATCATGCTAACCGCGCGCGGCACTGAAGTTGATAAGATCGTCGGGCTGGAAAGCGGCGCTGATGATTATGTGGTCAAGCCATTGGCGTTAGGCGAATTTCTGGCGCGTGTTCGTGCGGTGATGCGCCGCGCACCAGGCAGACCGGCATTACAGGATGAACTGGCCTCCAATGATTTACGCCTCAGCCTGACAGGCCGCCGCTTGTTTCGCGATAATGAAGAGACCAAACTCAGCAATAAGGAATTCGATCTACTGGCAGAACTGATGCGCAACAAAGGCGTCGTTCTCTCTCGTGACTTGATTCTCACGAAAGTTTGGGGCTACGACTATTTCGTGGATAAGCGCACCGTTGATGTGCACATTCGCTGGCTGCGCGAGAAGATTGAAGATGATCCCTCTGATCCCAAACGTATTGTGACGGTTAGAGGCGTGGGATACCGCTTTGAAGGCTAATCAGGCTATGCAAGATCAGGTACTGCTGAATGAGATTGAAGCGCGCGAAAAATCGCTGGCAGATTTGCGTCGCCTTTTAGCGGATCGCGAGCAGGCAGTTCAGGCCTTGCGTATATCGCTGGATGATAATGAACATAGTGTTCAGCAGCTTCGTGAAAATATTAGCGCACAGGAAGTATCGCTGAGTACGATACGCGCGCAGGCCGACACACGCAAAAAAGACCTTGAAGCGCTGCGGTCTGAGCTAGATGAGCAAGAGGGGAAGGGGACTTATAAACTTTCGCTTGCGCTCACGCTGGCAAATTCGGCCTATAACCCGCTGTTTGTGCTCGATCAGGAATACAAGATCATCGCCATCAACAACGCCGCTGAAGAATTGTTCGGCGTGCAGCGCCCGATTGGCCGCCCGATAATTGACCTTACCGATAAGCCAGAATTGGAATTTCTGCTTGAAGATGCGCTTGCCAATCAGGATGAGCCGCTGGAAGAGCAGATGAGTTTTGGTAAGCGAATCTTTTTGGTGCGCGCGCAGGTCATTCTACGGGATGAACATTCTTTTATCGGGCTGGCGATGCAGGATGTGACCGATCTGGTGCGCTTGAACCGCGCCCGCCGGGATATGGTTGCGAATATCAGCCATGAACTGCGCACCCCGATAGCTAATATCCGCCTGATTATTGACAGTCTGTTTCATGAGCAGGATAAGCCGAAGCGCAAGCAGAGTACTTCAGCGCTCCGCGCTATTGCGCGTGAAACTGATTCGCTGCTGTGGCTAGTGCAGGAACTGCTTGATCTTTCGATGATTGAATCCGGGCAAGCGATTCTGCGGATGGTGGAAACCTCCCTGCCGATGATGGTTAATGAGGCCGTTGAACGGATGGAGGATCAGGCTTTAGCAAAAGATTTGAACATCGCTTCAACAGTTTCGGCTGAGTTATTGGTGCTGGCCGATGCTGATCAGGTGCGGCGGGTGCTGCTAAATCTGATACACAATGCGATTAAATGGTCTCCGCAAGGGGGGACGATCACGGTAAATGCCGAATTACGGGCTGATGAAGTTGTGGTGAGCGTGCTGGATAATGGCCCCGGCGTCCCTGAGGATCAGACTGAGCGTATTTTTGAGCGATTTTATCAGGTCGATCAGGCGCGCTCTGGTGGAGAGGGTACCGGCTTAGGGTTGGCGATTTGCAAACATATCATTGAAGCACATGGCGGCGCCATCTGGGCTGAGGGGAACCAGAATGGCGGCGGGGGTATTTTCCGGTTCACGCTGGCACTGGCATAAGCAAACAATGAAGGGCGCCCATCGAGAGCGCCCCTTTATTTAGCTTGCTGTTGTTGTAGAGACTCGCCGCAATCTGCCGCACGAATAAGCCGAAGATTCTAGCTGCCGTTTGGCACAAAATCGTTGGTGAAGGCTTCTGCCGTATCAATCGGCGCGGTCATAAAGCCCATCTGTATAACGACATCCTGTGTTGCCTGCCACGCCGCCGGGTCAGAGATGCCGATCTGGTCAGCATCCCAAAGATCAATCGTTGCCAGCAGGACTTCAAATTGAGTAAGTTCGTCCGCCGCGAATTGGTCGCTTAAGGACGCCCATAAATCTGCTCTGGTTTGCGCGATTTCCTCACGAGTCGCTTCTGGATGCTCTTGCAGGAAAATGGCTTGTTCGACAGCGGCAATTTGCAACCCTTCTTCAAACTCTGCTGAAAGTGGCAGGTTGTCAATAAAGCGAACGCTTAATAGATAAGCCTCTGCGGGATTATTGATTACATCGCGCAGACTTTGATCGAAAGCCGATACAAAGCTCTGAACCAGTTCCGGCTGCTCGGCAATTGTCTGTTCATTGGTCATCACGACATTAGAAACCATGTTTACATAATCGGTGACCGGGAAAACGCTCACGCTCTGGATATCTCCGCAGTCTCCGGCAGCCGCACGCTGCGCAATTTGCAACGGCTCGTTGTTGATGTATACCGATGCTGCCTCAACTCCACCGGTGCAAATCACATCAGGCGCATTAAAGCCGATTTCTTGAAGGTTGATGTCCGCTTCGGTCATGCCATTTGCGCCTAGAATCGCGGTCAATCCGCTGTACGTTGCGCCAAAGCGACCGGGTACGCCTACCGCACGCCCCGCCAGATCGTTAACGGTTTCAATGCCTATGCCGTCTGCATAAACGATCCCTACCGGATATGACTGAAACCACTGATAAATCGAGATCACCGGAAGCGCGCTGGCGCGGGCAGCGATGATCTGCTCGCCGCTGATTAGCCCAAACTGCCGCTGGTTGGCGGCTATCAGGTTCACCCCTACCGGCTCGTCTCCATGCTCAATCGTGATGTCAATGCCGTTTCCTGAAAAATAACCTTTTTCCAAGCCTACATACACAGGCGAAAACTGGATGTTGGGAACGAACGTCAAAAACAGGGTGATCGGGGTGTTGCTCTGCGCGCTAGCACCAGCAGAGAGCAACAGCGAAAATGCCAGCATTACAATAAGAAGTCGCGTTTTCAAGATACACTCCTCGAAGGGAACAGCTCCCAATAAATGAAATTAAGTGCGCTGCCAATGCAGCCAGTGCCTTTCAGCCAGAGAAACCAGCGCATACATTAATCGCGCCAGCACCGCCAGCATGATCACAGATACCGCTACTAACGGCGTATCGTACTGATCGCGAGACAGCTTGATCCAGAAGCCTAACCCGGCGTTGGCACTCAAAAATTCACCGACGACGGCACCCACTACCGCCAATGCTGCACTCACTTTCAAACCGCCAAAAAGCACCGGCATTGATGCTGGAAATTCCAATTTCTGTAAGGTTTGCCATTGGGTGGCGTAAAGCGAAGACATTAATTCGCGCTGATCAACCGGAACATTACGCAATCCGACCAGCGTATTCATGAGCATCGGGAAGAACACGATCAGCGCGCAGATGAACACTTTGCTGGATGTACCGGTGCCAAACCAGATGATCAGGATGGGCGCATAGGCGACAACAGGCGTGGATTGCGCGGCTAAAATCAGCGGGGAAAGCAGGATTTCCAGCGTTTTGCTTCGCCATAACAGGTAGCCCAGGATAACCCCCAGCGGGACACCGATCAGGAGACCCGCAAAGATTTCTCCCAGCGTAGTCATGGTGTGGTACCACAGCCGCCCATCTGCAAGCACTATCAAAAATTTATCCCATACCGCGCCGGGGCGAGGAACGATAAAAGGCGGAAAGAGTTCCATCCGCGTAATGAGTTCCCAGATCAGTAGAATGATGAGCAGTCCGAATATGGGCAGCAACGTGTGAAGATGAATATGCAGCCGATGCGCTGCTTTTGGTGTCTGGTGAGTCTTTGACACTGGTGTGCTGCGGTTAAAAATGCCGAGTTGCATAAAAAAGCCCCGTACACGAACGTAGCACGGGGCAGGAGAGGCACACAGGTTCAACAAACGCGCACAGAGAATGCAAAATAAGCAATGCACGAAGCGTTGTTTGGTTGACGCTGCGGCTAAATACGCCAATAACATCACAGGTGATTCTCACCCGTAACGCAGCATATTCTCCTTCTTCCATCCAGACTCTACTGTCGGCTCTGGCTTTGAACCAGATCCACCGGCGCAGTAACAAACAGCATCACTGCGACTCGCCTGTAAGATGCCGTCATTTATTACAGCACCGAATTCAACAGGCGAAACGGGTCGCGGGCTTCTTGTACGAACACAAGCTACCGCCGGTCGGGAATTTCACCCTGCCCCGAAGGAACGCCATATTCAGTTACCTGCTATTCTACAATATTTTTCGCTCAGCGGCAACGAAGGCGTGAGAAGCATACACAACAAGAAGCTAAGAACGGCTAAAAGTTTCTCTGGGAAATGCGAATATCGTGAAGCGTGTGGCAAAAAACTGGAGAATTAACGGAGGGCGGTTTCATGCGTATAACGCAGAGAAAACGTCATTCCGAAGGTGCTGCCAGCGCCGGGCTTGCTTTGTACGTATACGGTTCCGCCATGTGCCTCGCTGATGGATTTGACCATCGCTAGCCCCAAGCCAGCGCCGGGGATGCCGCTGTTTTTATGGGCGCGGTAGAAGCGCTCAAATAAATGCGCCTGAGCATCTAATGGAATGCCCTCACCACGATCAATCACTTCAATGTGAAGCTGTTCTTCCTGTATATACGAGCGGAGCACGATCACGCCTTCTGGCGGCGTATGCTTGATGGCATTGTCCAGATAATTCTGAACGGCGCGCATCGTCCACTTGCGATCTAACAGCAGGGGCGGGATTGGGTTGGTTACTTCCAGCCGAAGTTGTTGGGAACGACGCTCAAACTGTGAGCGCATGTTGCCAGTCACTTCATAAAGCAGCTCACCAATATCCACTTCAGACAGATTGATTTCGTAACTGCTCTGGATAAGCTCAATGCTGACCAGATCGTCAATCAGCCCCTGAATACGGCCAATGCCAGTCTGCGCGATTTCCATCACTTCCAGAAGGGTTAGGTCTTTGGTTTGAATCAGACGGCGCAGCATTTCGACTGCATTTTGCGCGGCAGTAAGCGGGTTACGCATATCGTGGGCGGCGGCTTTGATGAATGCGGAACGCGCGCGTTCCATTTCTGCGGAAAGGGTGACATCCTGTAAAACGATCACCCAGCCTTCGGTTTCAAGCGTCGCTAGCACCTGCTGCTCTACGTATACTGGTGAAACCAATACCGAAAGCACGCGACCAGAGGGCGTTGAAACGCGAAAGGTGCGGGCTGCCGCTTCGGTACGACTGCTGGTTGCTAGCAGCAGCGAATTCCGCACGCTGTCAATGATCGGCGCTTCGCGCAGGGGGACACCCGTTAATTGCGCGGCAGGCGTTTCCAGCAGCAGTTCAGCCGTATGGTTAACCATCTGAATACGCCCGGACTGATCGGTGGCGATGATGCCGTCAGCGCTGGATTGCAGCACCGCGCTCAGGCGGCGCTGATCTTCAATGCTATATTCGTACAACCGCGCGTTATCCAGCGCCACCCCGACAGTGTCGGCGACGCTTTTTAGCACGCTGATATGGCTTTCATCAAAGCTATCTATTTTGCTGCTCATGATGCTTAAAATGCCGATAACTTTGCCCCGCGCGTGCATGGGCGCCATTGCCATTGAGCGAAAATTTTCATCATGAAAGCGCATCACAGCCAGCGGTTCAGTTTCATCCAGCCGATTGCTCCAGAATACAGTGTCCGTAGCGATCACCCTGCCAGAGATGCCTTTGCCCAAAGGAATCCGCATCGGGTTTTCGTTCACGAAATCGCGATGCCAACCCTGTTGGGCGCGAAGCACTACTTCGCCCGCTTCCTCATCAATCAGGCTGATGCCGCCAGCCTGCGCGCCCGTTACGGTCAATACAGCGGAAAGGGCGGTTTGCAGCGTTTGATTCAAATCGAGAGATTGGCTAATACTGGACGCAACTGCGGCAATCGCCGAAAGCTGATCAATGCGGCGTTGAACTTCAACGTTTAGCTGCTGGTTTTCGACAAGAAGATTTTGAACTTCCATGTCTTTGTTATTTCCGTGTGATGTCCCTAAAATTAAGCGTACCCTTGAATGACGCTTCTGCTCAAGGAAAAGTTCCGCGCTTAGCTATACATTGGAGCACAAAATGCCCTCATGGAACGTTGAGGCTGTTCGTTCGCAGTTTCCATCGCTCAACAAAACGATCAATGGACGTATTCCGGTTTTCTTCGATAACCCTGCTGGAACGCAGGTTCCTTTATCTGTGATACACGCTATCAGTGATTATTTCCAGACCATAAACGCAAATCAAGGCGGAATGTTTCCCACGTCGCAGGCGACAGATGATCTGGTTGAAGCTACTCGCCTCAAACTGGCGTCATTTCTGAATGCGCCAAGCGCCGATGAAATTGTGATTGGCGCAAACATGACTACGCTTAATTTTGCCCTGAGCCGGGCATTGATCAAAACATTTCAGCCTGGCGATGAAATTGTGGTCACACGCATGGATCATGATGCTAACGTTGCGCCCTGGCTGCGGGCGGCGCAGGATTTTGGGATGAATGTGCGCTGGGTGGAATTTCGGCATGAAGATATTACGCTTGATTTAGGCACGCTGGAAGCGGCGCTGAATGAAAAGACGCGCATAGTGGCAACTGTACATGCCTCAAATGCCGCCGGAACCATCAACCCTGTGCGGCAAATTGCGGGCATGACCCATGCGGCAGGCGCGCTGCATATTGTGGACGCGGTGCAGTCTGCCCCGCATGTTTCGCTGGATGTTCAATCAATTGGCTGTGATTTTCTACTGTGCTCGTCTTACAAGTTTTACGGGCCTCATGCGGGGATTTTGTGGGGCAGGCATGAACTACTCTCCACGTTACCTGCCTATAAGGTGCGGCCTTCGCAGGACATCGCGCCATTTCGCTGGGAAACGGGCACGCCAGCTTTTGAATTGATTGCGGGTATTGGGGCGACGATTGATTATCTGGCGTCATTGGGCGATCAAAGTGTAGAGTACCGCGATCAATTGGTTTCGGCATACGCAAGTTTTAGCCGCTATGAAACCGAACTGGTGGCGCATTTATTGGATGTGCTGCAATCATTCCCGAAGATACATATCGCGGGAATCACTGATCGCGCGCGCTTAGGGGAACGCGTGCCAACGGTGATTTTCACGCATGAAGGGTATACCTCAGCAGAAGTAGCAGAAATACTGGCCGCGCAGGGCATCTTCGTGTGGGATGGGAATTATTACGCTTATGAGCTAATGCGCGCGCTTGATAAACCGGATGGTATGGTGCGTGTTGGTTTGGCGCATTACAACACGCATGATGAAATAGATCGCCTTGCCGAAGTGCTTACGACTCTTTAACCAGTGTGGATGCTAACTGCGCGGCGACCAATTCAAGCATGAGCAAATCTTGCTGCTGCACAGAATCGCCATTGGTCTTGGCGGCAAACAGCACCCCATAGCGGTTAGCTACACCTACCGGAACGGCTGCTGCCGCGCTGAAAAGCTCCAGGCTTAGCAGCGGGTGACTATCGCCAGCGCGCAGCAGCCTGCTTTGACCTGTTTTAGCAACCCAACCGACAGCTGGGTGTCATTCGCTTGCTGTGGGGCAAGATGCTGCACTTCGGGCGCGCCGTCTTGAGCAATCAAATTGAGCAGCACCGGATCGCGTAAATCCAGCCGATAGAGGGCTGCATAATCGTAGCCAAGATCAAGACAGGCGCTAACGGCTTCCTTCGCCTTAGCCTGCTCTCCAGCTGCTTTGCGCAAGCGTTTATTCAGGTCGCGAATGGGCGGCATGGCATCTGCGCGTAGAGTCTCCATTTGCCGGTTTGCTAGCAAGCGGCGAATACGGCGCAGCAAGTCACCATCTTTGAAGGGGGTGGTGGCGATATCGTCGGCTTCGCCGGGCAGCGCAAAATCGGCATCTTCGTCTATCAGGATAATGAGCATGTGCGGAAATTTCTGGCGAAAGGCATCAACTTGAGCGAACGCGCCGTCAAGCGCCTGGTCGAACACCAAGAGCTGGGGGGTATGTGACTCAAGATAAGCGACTGCCTGCGCGAGGGTGGATAAAACCTGTGCGCGAATCCAATCTGCGGTTGAAAATTCCTGCTCGTAACGGGCTGCCCGTTCGCCGCGCACTACGGCTAAAACGCGTATTTCAGACATGCTGAGACTGGATGAGCCGGGCAGCGCCCAGCGTAAGTAGTATCAACTGGCGCAGCCCCGCGGTAATCGGCGAAACCTCAATATATTCGTCCAGCCGATGGGCATTGCCGCCGCGTGATACACCCACTGTGACGGCGGGGCAGCCATGAGCGAGGGGGATATTGGCATCCGTGCTGCCGGATTCTAGCGATCCGCGAATATTGATCTGGGCGAGTGCCGCCAGTGCAGTTTGAATTAAAGGATGATTTGAAGAAATTCGGCCTGCTGGCCTATCGCCTACAACCTCAACTTCAAAATGGAGTTCTTCGCTGGCGAGGCGCTTGATTTCAACACGAACGGCATTTTCAAGCGCCGCTAACGCTTTGCTATCTTCTGATCGCAAATCAAGCCATAAACTGGCTTCGGCGGCAATGGCGTTAATGGTCGTGCCGCCATCAATCATGCCGATATTGAAGGTCGTGCGCGGTGACTGAGGCGTCTCCAAAGCAGCAATACGCGCCCCCAGCGTCATGATGCCGTGTATGGCGCTAGGCTTTCCAAAATGCAGCCAACTATGCCCGCCAGATGTTCTTGCAGTGATGTGCAGGCGGCGAACCGCAATGCCAGCACAATACACGTGACCGAGCGCCATGCCTTCTAAATTAATGACCGCACGCACTTGCCCGCCCAATCGCGTAAAGGCCGCCTTCATCCCGCCGAGATCGCCTAACCCTTCTTCACCGGTAGTGGCTACAAACCACACATCACAGTCAGCAAAGTCTGATCGCTCTGCCAGCGTTTTTGCTAAGGCTAACATGCCTGCAACGCCGAGGCTGTTATCGCCTAGCCCCGGCCCGTAAATAACATTGCCGTCCTGACGGGTGTTTAACGGCGTATCTGCCGCAAATACTGTGTCCAGGTGTGCCGTGATCATCAATGCGCCCTTCGGCTGGCTGCCGCGCTTCAGCAGCCCATAGACGTTTAATTTATCGTCTGTGGTTATCTCGATGAGGCCAAGCTGGCGAAATTGGTCAGCGATATATTCGGCTCTTGCGGCTTCTTCAAAAGTAGGCGCGGGGATATGTTGAATCGCTAAGCCCTGTTCAAGCGTCCACTGCGCAAGTTGGGGAAGCTCGCTCCAGTCTATGGATCGATCAATGGATTGTAGTTCAGTTTGCGCCACGCCGGTAACAAATCCTGTTGTAAATTTAGCCGAAAGTTTGCCTAGCTTAACGCAAGAACTGTAAAAAGGGCAGGGATCGGTCTTTTTGATAGGGAGGTAGAACGGTATAATTCAAGCCTTCATTCGGGATTTTGTACAAAGATTGCTCGTGTTGATATGGCCCGAACTAGCATATTGCTGGTAGAGCGTCACCGCGCAGGGCATACCTCTTTTGCTGATGCGTTAAAAAAGCGTTACGACGTTAAATCTGTGCTTAGCGGTAAGCAGGCTGTTGTGGCTTTTGCCGCTTCAAAGCCAGCACTTATAGTCATTGACGCTATTTCTATGAACACGCCGGGCGATCGGATTGCGCGGCAGTTGAAGCACGATTTGCCGGAGATCCCAATTGTACATTTGCGACAGGGAAGCGTTGAAGGGCCTGCCGACATTGTCCTTAGCCAGCCGTTTACGACGCGCAAGTTAAACAATGCTGTTGAACGATTGATAGCCGGCAATACCACTGATGGCAAGCCAGATCATACCCTCAGCTATGGCCCATTTACGTTAAATGTTTCGCGTCGTTTGCTCACAACTAACGGGCAGGATACCCCGTTGACGCCTAAATTGGCACAACTGGTGGAAGTATTTTTCCGTAATCCCGGTGAGGTGATTGATCGCGGGCAATTGATGGAACGGGTATGGCAAACCAGCTATCTTGGCGATACGCGCACGCTGGATGTACATATTCGCTGGTTTAGAAGCGCAATCGAAACGAACCCCGCTAAGCCGATGTACTTGAAGACGATACGGGGCATTGGCTACAAATTTGAAATTCCCCCGAAGTGATGCCTGTTTAGCTTCAGATGGAAACACAAAAAAGCCAGCACAAAGTTGTGCATGGCTTTTACCGGTCTGAGATTGAGTGCGGCTGGATAAACTTAGGCTTGTAGTTCGGCCAGCTTCTTCATCAAGCGGCTTTTGCGGCGCGCAGCATTCCGGGGGTGAATGACACCCTTGCTGGCTGCCTTATCCAACTCGATTACAGCGGCGCGAGTTGCTTCCACAGCAACCTTTACATCAGCACCTTCTTGCGCAATACGCGCCCGCTTAACAAAAGTGCGGGTACGGGTGCGGTAAGTGCGGTTATAAGCGCGGCGCTTTTCTGATTGGCGGATACGCTTGATTGCAGACTTGTGGTTCGCCATTTTTCTCTCTGTCTAGATCACAGCACGCGATTTTCGCGCGACATTATTCGTTAAACATTAGAAGGTGCATTGTAGCAAACAGGTTATGCCCTGTCTAGGGAAGCTTCTACGAAAACTTATTGCGCAGGGTTTATAAGCTTCATTGCCACCATGATCCCAAGCGCGATATTGCCAATTATCAACAGGAATGAGAGCAAGACCAGCAAAATTGGCGCGCTCTCGTTGGTGCCGGGCAGGCGAGTGATGGCAATAGATTTGGGAATGGACGGGAAGATTTCTGCGGCAATACCAAAATCATCAAAATCATCTTCAGTTCCTAGCGGCACAGGCATCGGGGTGCTGGATGCCGCCGCAATTGGCACGCCTAGCCCATCGTCAACGGCTTTATTGCCCCGTCGTTTGCCGCCTTTTGACGCGGGGGCTGGCTCCGGTTCCGGCGATGCGAGCGAGGGGAAGTCCTCTTCAAAATCGGTGGGCGGTGGTGTATAGGGTATGCCCTGTGAGATTGGCGGTGGGGATGCCAGTCTGGCAGGCGCAGGCTCTGCGACGGGCGCGGGCGGCGCATTTTCTGGCGCGTCAAAGGGGCCGGCGTAAAAAAATCGTCATCGAAATCTACAAAGGGCGACGCGACTACTGGCGCGACATCACCTTCGCCATCATTCGTTTTTAGCCCGAGACCACTAACCCAATCCGTCGTAATCTTG
>LMZS01000003.1 GCA_001567085.1 Chloroflexi bacterium OLB15 | reverse complement strand
CCAGCAGCGGGCGCAGGCGAGAGGTTCAGCCGGGTACAGGCGCAGGCAGGCTTCAAGGCTTTGGCCTGCCGCCATCCGGTCAACACACTCGTTGAAAATATCGTAAAAATCGCGGCTGCCCATCGCCCTACACCTCAGATTCCTGATCCAGCCGTTCCCGTAATGTGGAAACGGCTCGAAATTGCAGCGATTTCACCGCGCTCACGCTCTTATCCATCAGGTCGGCAGTTTCTTCCAAATTTAGCCCCTGACCGAAGCGCAGCAGTAAAACTTCCTGCTGATCAACTGGCAGCGCGCGTAAAGCATGGCGCACCCGCGTCACCCGCGCGCGTGCCATAAATTGTGCTTCCGGGCCGCTTTCGCCATCGGCTGGCACCCATTCTTCCAGCGTTTCCGTTGGGAACTGCCGCCGCTTGCCGTAATGATCGTATAGTTTATTGCGCGCTACCCTGAACAGCCATGCCCTCAGGCTGATGGTTGGCGCTTTGCGGCGCTGCAAAGCTGAGAAGAAATCCATAAAGACATCCGCCGCCAGATCGCGCGCATCTTCGCGATCTGCAATACGCAGGCGAATGAACTGGTAGACAGGCGGAAAATACTGATCGTAAAGCGACCGCAGCGCGGCCTGATCGCCAAACTGCGCCTTCGCCAGCAGGTCGGTTTCATAAGGAATATCGGGCAGAACAATTAAAATCATCGAGCGCGATAAAACTTCCACAGCATATCGTACGCAGGCATATTCACAGGTGTATACCCTTTCAGTCTGATAATCGCGTAAAAAGTTGCGATCAATTTCAGGTGTTCTGTAAGTCCAGTGTTTGTACGCATCCACCGCCTTGCAGCATAATCTGGCATTCTGAATCGTAATAGAGGCAAAAACCGATGACGACCCGGATCGCCGGCGTTTATAACATCATGGCGACGCCGTTTCACCCCGATGGCGCGATGGATGAAGCCAGCTTGCGGCGGTTGGTCAACTTTCAACTGGACAAAAATGCCTACGGGCTAACCATTCTCGGTGTGTTGGGCGAAGCCGCCAAAATGAGCGTGGATGAACGCCGCCGCGTGATGGAACTGGTGGTAGATGAGGTGAATGGGCGCGTGCCGGTGGTGGTCGGCGTTAGCCACGCTGAAACTGCGACCGTGATCGCGCTCAGCCGCGCCGCGTTTGAGGCGGGCTGTGCAGGGGTAATGATCGCCCCGCCCCGTTTGGACGCGCCCACCGATGACCAGATTTACAGCCTGTATGCCGATTATGCCGCTGGCTTTGATGGGCCGATCATCGTGCAGGATTTTCCGCCTGTGAACGGCGTGATCATGTCGCCGGATGTGCTGGCGCGGATTGCCGAAAACATCCCCAGCGCGCGCTATTTGAAGCTGGAAGACCCGCCGCTGATGCAAAAGATCGGCGCGATCCGTGAGCGCACCGGCAAATTCGCCATCTTCGGCGGTTTGGGCGGCATGTTCTTCCTTGAAGAATTGGAACGCGGCGCGGCAGGCACAATGACCGGATTCGCCTTCACCGAAATTCTGGTCGCCATTTTTGAAGCCTACCGCGATGGCGATATTGCCGCCGCCACCCGAATTTTTGACCACTATCTGCCGCTGATCCGCTTTGAGAACCAGCCCATCATCAACTTGACGGTGCGCAAGGAATTACTGCGGCGGCGCGGTGCGATGGAATCTGCGGCTCTGCGCAATCCATTCGCCCCGATTGATGCTGGCACCCATGCTGAAATTGACCGCGTATTGGCGCGCGTAGGCATCAGCGATCCGGCGCAAAAAATTACGTTCGCGTCGCCAGCAGCAGGGTGAGATCATTTTAGAAAACGACATCTCAACTATTTGGAGGCAGCAGCGATGGATTTAGGGCTAAAAGGCAGGGTATTTCTGGTCAGCGCCAGCAGTCAGGGCTTAGGCTACGGTATTGCGCGGGCGCTGGCTGGTGATGGCGCAAAAGTGGCGATGTGCAGCCGTGACGCGGATAAGATCGCCGCCGCCGCCGCTAAAATCAGCGAAGAAACCGGCGCGCAAACGCTGGCAACCGCCTGTGATGTGCGCGATCCGGCATCCATTCAGGCATGGGTAGATCAATCTGTAAGTGCTTTTGGCAGTATTGATGGCCTGTTGGTCAACGCGGGCGGCCCACCCGCAGGCGCGTTCAAGCAGTTGACCGATGAGCAGTGGCAGGCAGCGTTTGAACTCACTTTAATGAGCACCATCCGCATGATCCGCGCCGCGCTTCCGCATATGGGGGCGGGCAGCGCCATCCTGACCATCACCTCGTCATCAGTCAAAGAGCCAATTGAACGTTTAGGGCTTTCCACCGTGATGCGCTCTGGCGTGGCCGCGTTGGTCAAAACGCTGGCGGATGAACTGGCGCCGGATGGCATACGCGTGAATAACCTGATCCCTGGCAGAATTGATACCGAGCGCGTTGCCCAACTGGATCAAGGCACGGCGCAGCGGTTGGGGATTTCGGTAGAAGAAGTTCGCAAACAGTCGTTGAGTAAAATCCCGATGAAGCGATTGGGAACGATTGAAGAATTCGGCGCAGCGGGCGCATTTCTGCTTTCGCCAGCGGCATCATATATCTCAGGCGACAGCCTCCGCGTAGATGGCGGCGCCATACGCTCAATCTAGCTTTTCACAGCTTGGCGGGGCGGTTTATACCCCCCGCTTAATTCTCGCCGCGCCGTTAAACCCGCTCCACAGGGCATCTATGCCGGTTTCGCCGCCGAAACATCCTCTTGCGCTGCTTCCGCTTCAGCTTTTTGGGCAGCCGCTTCAGCATCCGCCAGCTCATCAATCCACGTTTCTTTCACGCGCGGGTATCCGGCCTGATGCGCGGCGCTTGCCAGCACCTGCGATCCTGTAGGCGAAGTGAAGAAATAGATCACCGAGAGCGCGATCAATTTCACGGTCAGCAGCGGGTCTGCATAGAAAATAGCGGCGGCAATCACCATCAGCCCCAGCCCGGTCACGCTGGCTTTGGTGGCCGCATGCATACGCATGTAAATATCGCCAAAACGCAGCATCCCGATAGAAGCCAGCAGGCGAACGATAGCGCCTATCAGCAGCAGGCCGCCGACGATAATTTCAAGTAAGGTCATGATTTTATTCCGCTGATTCTGCGCGAATTTTGCCGCGCGTGCCCCGGTCAATATAGATGCCGATCACGGCGGTGCTGATGAAGCCGACTATCGCCGTGACGATCACCAGATCGATCAGCATTTCCTGATCAGTGGCGATGCTGTATACGATGATGATCATCACCACATGAATCGAAATCTGGTCGCCAGCCAGCGCGCGATCTGCCAGCGAAGGCCCGCGCAGCAGGCGTACCACCACCAGCGCCAGCGAAATCAGCATCAAAAAGATGATCAGATTCAATACGTGGGTCATCGCATCACCTCCAGTAAACGGCGTTCCAACCCGTTCTTGATACGATCGCGCGCAGCCTCAGCATCTGGCACATCATAAATGTGCACATACAGCGTGGCGCCATCTTTAGAGAGATCAATGCCAAGCGTGCCGGGTGTGAAGATCAGTAAATAGTTCAGCAGCACGATTTCATAGCCATTTTCGCCTTCCAGCGGCAGCGCGATAATTCCCGGCCTCAGCTTCGATTGATCCCGAAAAATTGCTTTGGCAACATCCCATGTAGAAACAATTAGCTCGCCAAGGTAATAGAAAATGAAACGGATGATTTGTGGCACGCGAAGGGTATATCGTTTTGCGCCGGCGCCAGCCCATTCCCGCGTAGTCCAGATCAGGCCGTACCCCAGAACAAAGCCAGACGCAAAGTCAATCAGCCGGAACTGCTGCAATGATGCCCAAAGCAGCGCCAACAGTACGTTGACCAGAAAATAAGACATCAGGCTATTCCCCTGTTCCCGGCAGCAGCACGGCCTCGATATAAGATACTGGGCTGATAACGCCTACCGCCGCCGCCTCTGAAAGCTGATACATCGGTTCAGCGAACACTCCGATAGCAATGATTAGCCCCACCAGCACCCCGACAGGCGCCAGCATCAGCGGGGACAGTCGTTTGTGTGGGGAAGCCAATTCTGTATCCTGCTTAGGCAAAGGTTTCCAAAACACCTCAGTCCAAATTTTCAGCATTGAGTAGGTAGTCAGCAGGCTAACCGCCAGCGCGATTGCCACAATCACATACTGCCCAATTTCCAGCCCTGAACGGATCAGCAGCAGCTTGCCCCAGAAGCCGGAAAAGGGCGGGAATCCTGCCAGCGAAAATGCCGCGAACAGGAAAAGCAGCGCCAGACCCGGCGCGCGTTTGCTTAAGCCGCCCAGCTTTTTCAGCTTGTAGGTGCCTTCCAGCTCATAGGCCAGGCCGCTAACGAAGAACAACGCGGTTTTTGCCAGAATCACATGCACCATAAAGAACACCGCGCCAGTCATGCTGTCTACCGTGAGCAAGCCAATTGCCATCAGCAAATAGCCGATCTGGCTGATGATGTGAAAAGAGAGCAATCGCCTGAATTCAGTTTGTGCTACCGCCCCTAACACGCCGATGATCATGGTAAGCGCCGCCAACACCAGAATCAGCGGCTGCAAGTAGGCCAGCTCTTGCGGGAAGATCATCACCAGCACGCGCCACATCGAATAAATGCCGACTTTGGTAAGCAGCCCGCCAAACAGCGCCGTGACCGCAATCGGCGGGGTGTGATAGGACGCGGGCAGCCAAAAGAACAATGGGAACATGGCGGCTTTTATGCCGAAAGCAATCAGGAATAAAGCGGCCAGCACTGTGCCGATTCCCGGCGAAGGCTGCTCCGCCATGATCGCCGCCAGATGTGCCATATTCAACGTGCCCGCAACCGCGTAGGTTAGCCCGGCAGCGATCAGAAAAATAGTTGAGCTGATCAGGTTTAGAGTGACGTACTTCAACCCGCCTTCGATCTGGCTGCGCTCGCCGCCCACCGTCAGCAGCACAAACGAAGCCATCAGCATCACTTCAAAGGCCACATACAGCGTGAACAGGTCGCCCGTGATGAAAGCGAAATTGATGCCCATCATCAGGAAGCCAAACAGCGGATAATAAGCGAAACGCTGATGGTTCGCCGCGATTGTGGCAGCCGAAAAGATGCCTACCGCAAAGCCGATGATGCCGCTAATCGCCAGCATCACCCCCGTCAACGAATCCACGACCAGCGAAATACCGTACGGGGCGATTACCCCACCAGACTGCACCACCTGAACCCCGTAGAGATGGGTTTCAACCAGCAGCAGCAGGCAGACCAGCATATTCAGAAACAGGCAGATCAGGGCTACTGTCTGGCGTATATTACGGAAGCGTATCAGGGCGCTGCACCCTATCAAAAGCGGGAGAATCAGCGGAAGAACAAGCAGTATCTGCATCGGCTATGTCCCTCGATCTGTGCTTTGCAGTGTGTCTATATTATCGGTACCAGCCACCTGTGTAGCCCGGTATCCCAGCGCCAGCGTAAAAGCCAGCACGCCAAAGCTGATCACGATAGCCGTCAGGATCAACGCTTGTGGCAGCGGATCGGACATCGCCGATTCCTCAACGCTGTCAATAATCGGCGCGCCGCGCGTGTTCGGATCGTCCATTGAGAAAATGATCAGGTTGACCGAATAACTTATCAGCAGCAGCCCGATGATCAGGCGAACCATGCTGCGGCGAAGCATCAGGTAAACGCCGCAGGCAAACATCATCCCGGCAGTAATCGCAAAGGCCAATAACATCAGTCATCCATCCTTTCGCCTTCGTCGGCCATGCTCATCACAATACTGGAAGTCACGCTCAGAACGATGATGTACACGCCCATATCAAACAGCAGCGGGGAGCCTAGCTCAAGCTGACCAATGCCCTGAAGCACCGGTTTCCACCACTCCGCCGCTAAAAATTCACCTTCAATGATCAAGCCCACTAATCCGGCTAATATCACGATCAACAGGCCGAAAAACATCAGCCGTAAAAAGTCAATCTTCAGGCGCTGGCGCACTTCATCCGGCCCGTAAGCCAGCGTCATCAGAATCACGCCGCTGGAAGCCACCAGCCCGCCGATAAAACCACCGCCTGCCTCGTTGTGCCCGCGCAGCATCAGCATCAGCGAAAAAATGAACAGCACGGGCAGCATTACCCGCACCACAAAGCGAAAAAATACAGATCGGGTCATGAGGATTTGCCTTCACTTCCTTCATCGTCATCATCGTTTTCGCTGGCAAGCTCAGTTTGCAATGGGGCGGGCGCTTCTTTGGCGTAGTATTGCCCGCGCGGCTGCCCCGATGGGCGGAAACGCAGCAGCGCAGTCACGCCAATAGCCGCGACGATCAGCACCGTCACTTCGCCCATGGTGTCTAAGCCGCGAAAATCCACCAGCAGGATATTGACTACGTTGTGCCCCTGCCCAAGGCTTTCGGCATTTTCGATATACCAATCGCTAATCGGCTCAGCAACCGGGTTGGCCTGCGCCGCCAGAATCAGCACCGTAACCATCGCCCCCATGCCGAGGGCAATGGCGAAATCCAGCGCTCGCGCCGCGCGCCCTTTACTCCCGGTGAACGCATCCGGCAAAAAGTGAAACGCCAGCACGAATAAGACCAGCGTAACCACTTCGATCATCATCTGCGTAAAGGCCAGATCGGGCGCGCCATAAATCGCAAACAGCAGCGAAAGCAGCGAGCCTTCAATGCCTGCAATCATAATCGCGCTCAGGCGGGTTGGCGCAAAAATAGTGCCAACCGCGCCGATTATGATGAACAGGCAAAACACGGCGATGCGCCACTCGAAATCCGCCAGCACATCGCCATTCAGCAGCGATATTCGCGCCAGTAAAATGATGCCCGAAATCAGCGTGATGAATGACGCAAAGACGATCATCATGTAATAATGCAGGCGGCCGTTTTGTAACCGTATGGTCAATGCGTTGGCGAAATCTGGCAGCGCCTTGAAGAAAAGCCACTGGTAAATGCCCGTCGGATCGAATTCCGGCATTCGCTGAAGCAGGCGAATCAACGGGCGGCGCATGATAAACAGCAGCACGCCCACGCTCACGGCGATAATGCTCATGATCAGCGGCGTGTTAACGCCTTCAAACAGGTGCAGGTGGATAGAGGTTGGCGTTTGCCGTATCGCGGTCACCGTTTGGCTGATCAACGGATCAAGGACTGGTGCCAGCAAAAAGGGCAGCCCCAGCGAGAACATGCCCAGAATCGCTGGCCCAACCAGCATCGCCGGGTTAGCTTCGTGCGGGTGTAAATCGCTGTCCGCTGGCGCGCGTTTGATGAACGTGTCATACACCACACGGAAAGCTACTGTGACCGTAAACGCTGCGCCGATCACCACACCCACAGGCAGCAGCGTCGCCAGCAGCGAAGGCAGCCCGTCATACAGCGCGGCAGCATTCAGCGTTTCTTTAGACACGAAGCCGAGCAGCGGGGGAATACCGGCCATGCTCAGCGCGGCCACCAGCGCCGCCGCAAACGTAACCGGCATCGGTCGCGCCAGACCGCCAATACGGTCAATCAGGCGCGTATGCGTGGCATGATCCACGTTGCCCACCATGAGAAACAATGCCGCTTTATAAAGCGCGTGTGCCAGCACGCCTACCGCCAGCGCCACTGCCGCATATTCGCTGGCCGCCCCCTGTACCGCCACCAGAATGCCCAGCCAACTGACGGTGCTGTAAGCAAGAATGGCTTTCAGATCGGTTTGTCGTAGGGCGATCACAGCGCCATACACAAAGGTGATCAAGCCGATAATCGTCAGGGTATACAGCCATAAGTCGCTGCCATTCAGCAGCGGGCTTATACGCGCCAGCAGGAAAACCCCGGCTTTGACCATCGTCGCTGAATGTAGATAAGTGCTGGCGGGTGTGGGCGCTTCCATCGCGCCGGGAAGCCAGAAATGCAGCGGCCACTGTGCGCTTTTGCTGAACGCCCCGGCAAAAATCAGCAGCGCAATTGGCGTGTACAGCCCGCTTTCGCGCAGTACGTTCGGGTTGGTCAGCAGCGTTAAAAAGTCAAACGTTCCGCTGGCCACGCCGATCAGCAGCACGCCTGCCAGCAGGGCTAACCCGCCGCCTGCCGTGATCAACAGCGCCCGCCGCGCCCCTTCACGGGCATCCGCGTTCTCATGATTGAAGCCGATCAGCAGGTAAGAAGTCAGGCTGGTGATTTCCCAGAAAACGAACAGCAGCACAAGGTTACTGCTCGTCACGATCCCCAGCATCGCCGTCATGAAGATCAATGTGTAAATGGTGAAGCGCACCAGATCAGCCGGTTTCTCGAAATAGCCCCCGGCGTAAATCAGTACCAGCGTGCCAATGCCACTGATGATCAGCGCAAAAAGTAGCCCAAGACCATCCATAAAAAATGATAGGGAAACCCCCAATGAGGGAAACCAGGAAAGCTGTGCGGTAGCAATTTCACTAGCGCCCACCTGCGTTGCAGCCAACCAGAGGAAGATCGCAGCGGGAACAATCGGGGTAAGCCGCGCCAGCCATGAACGGGGAACCAGCGCAAGCACTAACGCCGCAACAGCCGGGGCAAACACGATTCCGAATAGAAGCATGATGTCTCGATCTGTTAATGCCAACAAAGATTGGGGTAGCATCCGGCTTCATAAATGAAGCTGAAACGTACATTATACGGCGTATTAGCGGTCATCCCTACGTCAATTTGTCGGTTTCTCTCTCTAAGTTCACGTTTATTCCTCTCTATTATGCGTAAGGGTCTGGCAGCTTCGCTCGAAAATCGGGGGGATTCGTGCCGTCTGCCGTAAGGGGTGAAGATCGCGCGGATTGACTCAGGTATCGGGTCAGCCATTGTAGAAAAACAGGCGATCACGATTTTGCTGGAACTTTTGAATGGGTGTTTGCGTCTTATAGGTAACACAAAAAAGAGGGGCAGCAACATATAGCATTGTTGCCACCGAAAACATCCACGACTGAATATTTTCACGAAACTTTGACTGCGGTTTTAACGTTATATAGATACACAATCATTATCTGGAGTGCATCATGTACCGCAATCTGCGCCTCATCCTCTTTGTTCTCGTGCTCGTCTCAATTTTCGTGGGCATGGGCATGTTGAGCGCGCAGCCCTCAAATACCTCGCCCTATTTGCGTTCGGTTACGCTTCCGATGCACGATGGTGCAGGGGCGGCGTATAGTGTCGAGCGCTGATCCCTGGCTGGCGCAGCTTACGCTTTTGCCTCAGCGATCAAAAACACAGGTGGAACATCAACCGGAATAGCCTCAGGCTGTTCAATCTTGCTGGTGATATTGACGTAGCTCCCCGCTTCAGCCGCTTTTGAGAAGGCGCTCATCACTTCCAGCACGTGATAGGCCAGCGCCCCGCTTGCGCGGTGCGGCCGGTTATTCTGAATCGCATCTGCCATGTCTGCCAGACCGATGCCGCGCGCCCAGATATCCGGGTATAGCAGCGGCATTTCTTCCCACTGGTGGGTTTCACGCGATAGCACTAGCACTTCTCTGGGGTTGTATCCATTTGGATCGGGCACAGCCAGCGAGCCAGTTTCGCCATAAATTTCCATTTGCGGCAGACGGTGCCCCCACACGTCAAAGCTGGTGATCAGCGTTGCCACCGCGCCAGAAGCAAATTCAAGCGTCCCGGCGTAATGCGTAGGTACCGCAACTGGAATATGATGCCCGTCTTTGGCGATACGCTCAGGGAAAGATACTTTAGCAACTCCGCTCACCCGCGCAACCGGCCCCAGTAAGTTCACCAGGCAGGTCACGTAATACGGCCCCATATCCAGCATCGGCCCGCCGCCTGCGGCATAGAAGAAATCAGGATTCGGGTGCCAGCTTTCCGGCCCATGCCCCGCCATGAAGCCAACTGCCGCCACTGGCATGCCAATCGCGCCATCGTCAATCAGCTTGCGGCTGGTTTGATGCTGCGCAAACAAGAAGGTGTCTGGCGCGCAGCCCACCCGTAAACCCCGGCTTTCGGCCGCGTCCAGAACCGCGCGCGCATCTTCCGGCGTAATCGCCAGCGGCTTTTCGCTGTACACATGCTTTCCAGCGCTCAGAATGCTCTGGCTAACGGCGGCATGCGCCCCCGGAATGGTCAGGTTCACCACAATATCAATTTCATCATCAGCCAGCAGTTGATCTACGGTTAGCGCGCGCGGGATCGCGTATTCTTCCGCGATTTTTGTCACCCGTTCCGGCAGCAAATCCGCGCAGGCCACCAGGTCAAGGTTGCCGAACGCGCGGCAGCCTTTAATGTATGCCGGGCTGATATTTCCCAGCCCTATAATGCCAACCTTTAGTTTTTCAGCCATGTTTTTACCCTTAGAGAAAATGGTTTTTGATCGCCTGTACCGATTGCGAAACAGGCGTAATTTTGAATCGGAGTCTGTTTCATGCAGCGGTGTACACCCAATTTTGACGGTTCGCAAATATTGTGTCAAATTTCACCATAAGTGCGTAGAGCCGTGAATAATGCGCGTTAGGGATAAGCCATCTTAAGGGGAAATGCCGTCACCTTATCCGCAATTTACGCCGAATAGCTGCTGAAACTTACCCGCCTGCAGGCACGCATAAACCGGATGAATGGAATTATGGAACTTTTCGGAACCACCTCCAGCGGCGCTGCCGTTGAGCAATATACGCTGACCAACATGCATGGCGTAGAAGTGAAAATGATCACCTTTGGCGGAACCATCACTTCAATTCGCGTGCCGGATCGTAACGGCGTATTTGCCAACGTCAATCTTGGCTTTTCGCGTCTGGAAGATTATGAATTGGACAGCCCATATTTTGGCAGTTTGGTCGGGCGGGTTGCTAACCGCATCGGCGGCGCTCGCTTCACGCTTGCAGGCAAAGTCTATCCGCTGGCGGCGAATAACGGGCAAAACGCCTTACATGGCGGCGTTAAAGGCTTTGATAGCAAGGTGTGGGCAGCAGAGAAACTGCAATCCGAACGCGGCGATAGCCTTGCTTTAACTTACGTCAGCCCGGACGGCGAAGAGGGTTACCCCGGAACGCTCACCGTGCGGGTCGTGTATACCCTGACCGGCGATAACGCCCTCATCATTGACTATTCAGCCACGACTGATGCGCTTACGATTGTGAACCTCACCAACCATGCTTATTTCAATCTTTCCGGCGCGGGTTCAGGCACGATTGAAGATCACGTCATTACCGTGAACGCAGATCGCTACACGCCTGTTGACAGCGGATTGATCCCCACCGGCGAGCTTGCGCCCGTCGAAGGCACGCCGTTCGATTTACGCCAGCCCACGCCGATCAGCGCGAATATACGCTCAAATCACCCGCAAATAGTGTTAGGGCGCGGTTACGATCATAATTTTGTCTTGAACCAGTCAGATACGCGCACGCCCACCTTTGCCGCGCGTGTTGCAGAACCGATCTCAGGGCGGGTGCTGGAAGTGTTTACCACTGAACCCGGCATGCAGCTTTACACTGGTAACTTCCTTGATGGCACGCTGGTCGGCGCGGAAGGGCGCACCTACCGGCAGGGCGATGCGCTTTGCCTTGAAACCCAACACTTCCCAGACGCGCCCAACCAGCCGCAGTTTCCATCTATTGAGTTACAACCCGGCGAACGCTTTCAATCAACCACGATCTATAAATTTTCAGTCGTCGAATAGGGGGATAGAAACGACGCGGCGGTTTATTACCGGCACTGGTCATCTGTTTTCGTATAGGCTGTCCGGCGACTCTAACTGTTTAGGCAAAATCAGGCCAGCTCGCCTATACAATGAAAATACACGTGAGAGTAAATTTGCCGGATGACAGTTTCAAACCTTGTAGGTCAATTAAGAAACCGTTCAACCTCATATCTCGTCCGGTGGTGGGCAGCATGGAAGGTGGACTGGCTAAAGCCTGAGCCTTTCGATTGGCGCGCCCTGATCGTGATCGTCGCTGGCGCATTTATCCTGTTACCGCTCACCAGCCGCTTGCCTATGGTTGG
>LMZS01000002.1 GCA_001567085.1 Chloroflexi bacterium OLB15 | reverse complement strand
GGGGAACTGCCCTGTATTTGAGGGCAAAAGTGTGATCCAACTGTGGGGAAGGAGGGACTCGAACCCTCACCTCTTACGAGACATGATCCTAAGTCATGCGCGTCTGCCAATTCCGCCACTCCCCCGGCTGCCACGCATTATAAATGAGCGCTGAAGGCATCTCAAGACCCGACGCGGCCAGATGATGTTCCCGCTCAAAATACTTAAGCCACAACTGGCGTTATTTAAAATCTATCTGGGGGATCATAGGCACATCATCAGGCGCTTCATTCACCTGTTCAAGGATGGCCTCAATCATAAATTGCGCGAACTGAAACAACCCTTGAAGCTGAGCAATACGCTCCAAGTATAAATCCGCCTGCTCGCGTTGATCTTCGGGCAATTCATCCATCACGCTGTTCAGCTTACGCGCATTGGCATCCATCACATGCAGCGCCCGCTCAACATCCCGCATTTCACGGCCTTTTAGGATGTTGGTGATGATGCGCCAGAAATTGCCTTCAGCCTCGTAATACTTACGCCTGCCCGTTGCGCCGCGCACCCACACTTCGCGCACCATGCCCAAATTTTCCAGCGTGCGCATGGTCATGCTGGCATTGGCTTTAGAGATATCCAGCAGTTCAACCATATCATCAAGGCAAAGCGGTTTCGCGCTTAACAACAGCGCGCCATAAATTTGCCCCGCAACTTTGCTAAACCCAAAATAGTCAGCAAGCTGGCCTAAGCCATCCAGCATACTATCGTGTACGGCTCGTAAGCGCACATCGGCTTCTTCATGCCCGGTAGAGGGGGCTACCATGCAGCCACTCCAATCAGACTTACGTTCAATATGTTCAATACATTCTGTAATTCTAGTCTTTTCCGGCTGTGAACACAACTGTTCTAACGGATAGGGAGGCGATTACTCGTATCGCAGCGCATCAATGGGATCCAGCGCCGCCGCGCGGTTAGCCGGATATATTCCGAAAAACACGCCAACCGCCAGCGAAATCAGCGTAGCGATCACGACGCTTGAAAACTGCACCGTCACCGCCAGATCGGGAAGCGCGGAAGAGATCGCCAGCGCGCCTAGCGCCGAAATCGTGATGCCAGCGCCCCCACCAACTAGTGAAAGCGTGGTTGCTTCGGTCAAAAATTGCAGCAGAATATCCCGCTTTTGCGCCCCAACCGCTTTACGCAAGCCAATTTCACGGGTGCGTTCGGTGACGGTAATCAGCATGATATTCATGATGCCGATGCCGCCCACCAGCAGCGAGATTCCGGCGATAATTGCCAGAAAAATGGTGAGCAAGCCGGTAATTTGCCCCAGTGACGCGAGTAAATCAGTCTGCGTGAAGATTTCAAAAGTATCTTGATCGCGAAAACTGATATTGCGGGATTCGCGCAAAGTTTGCCGAATCTGCATCGCGGCTAAATCAACGCTGTCCTCATCACGCGCCTGCACCAGAATGCTGGTCAAAGGCCGCGCGCCAGACAAATCACGCTGCCCGCTCAGGCGCGTTTGCATGGTGGTGATCGGCACAAAAATCAGGTCATTCTCATCGCCGCCAAAAGCCGTGCCGCCCACTTCTGCCATCACCCCAATCACGCGAAAGGGGATGTTGTTGATGCGAATGTCTTGCCCCACCGGATAAATATCAGGGAACAGCCGCTCTACCACGGTGGTGCCGATGACGGCGACCCGCGCCAGCCCATCAACATCTGAAGGCTCAATAAACCGCCCCGCCAGAATTTCACGATTACGCATCGAAGGGAAATCCTGCGTCACCCCGCGAATACGTCCATTTGCTTCATTTCCGCCCGCGCTTACCGGACGGCTGAAATTGAGTTGGGGCATCACCGCCAGCGCGTCAGGCACACGGCTCACATCTCGCAAATCAGAAACATCGCTTAAGGTGAGTGGAATCCTTTCGCCGCGATCATTTTCAGAGGGGAAAATCAAAATCAGATTCGTGCCCAGTCCTAAAAACTGGCCGCGCACAAAATTTTCAACAGCCTGCCCTAGCGATACCAGCACAATCACCGCTGAAACACCAATGGTGATGCCAAGCGTGGTAAGCGCCGAACGCAGTTTGTTCGAGCGCAGGCCAATAATTGCCACCCGGATGTTCTCAAAAATCATGCCAAACATCATTCAAATCTCAAGGCATCTATAGGCTTCATACGGGCGGCGCGGCTAGCCGGGTAAATGCCGAAGAAAATACCGATAAACGAACTCACACCCGTCGCCAATACAATCGTATCGGTGGTCAGGCCAAGCTCAAGATCGGGCACCAGCAGGCCGCCAATCACCGTGATCAGCCAGCCCAGCGCTACCCCTAGCGCGCCGCCAACCAGCGAAAGCAGCAGGCTTTCAATCAAAAATTGCAGCAGAATATCAGCGCCGCTGGCGCCAACCGCTTTACGCAGCCCGATTTCACGGGTGCGTTCGGTGACCGAAACCAGCATGATGTTCATAATGCCGATGCCCCCCACCAGCAGCGAAATCCCGGCGATCAGGCTCAGGAATACAGTCAGGATGCCGGTAACCTGCCCCAGCGAAGAAATCAGGTCTTTCTGATTGATGGTGGCGAAATCTTGATCGCCCTGATATGTGATGCCGTGCGCATCGCTCAAATAACTTTCGATTTGCAGCATGGCGTCGTCCATCACTTCTTCCGACTGCGCCGCGATATGCAGCACATCTACCCGATAGCCGCCATCGCGTGTACGGGCGCGATCCAGCCGTGTTTGCGCCGTCGAGATCGGCACAAAGATCACTTCATTCTGATCGCCTAGCGCGCCGATGCCCCCACCCTGTTCGGCCATCACCCCGATCACCGTGAACACGCGATCATTGATGGTGATCTGCTGGCCTATTGGATCGAACGCCTTATCGCCGAAAAGTTTTTCGACGACGGTGGTGCCTAAAACAGCGACGCGGGCAGTATTTTCAATATCCGCATCAGAGACAAACGCCCCATTTCGCACCGGCCAATCGCGCACTTCTATGTAATTCGGGCTAACGCCGCTCACGCTCAATTGCAGGCTGGATCCGCCATGCGAAACCCGCGCAGGTACGCCCATTTCGCTGGCAACGGCGCGTATTGCCGGGGCGACAACCGGGTTAGCCAGGGCTTCAGCTTCTAGTGAAGAAATCGGTTGAATGGTAGTACGGGTGCCGCCAGTTGGCGCGGTGGAGTACACGAACAGGACGTTTGACCCCAACGCTTGAAATTCAGAAGCGATGAAGGATTCAACGCCCCGCCCTAAGCTAGCAAGGCCGATCACCGCGCCCACCCCGATGATAATGCCCAACGCCGTAAGCAGCGCGCGCATACGGTTAGTCAGCAGGCCATCAATCGCGATGCGCAAGGATTCAAATAATTTCACGGGGTATAGAGAATGCTATGAAAACGCTTTTGAAGGCCATCATGGGCGAAGCCGGGCGGCATCAGTTGTATTCGTCCTTCCTGCCGCCGTAATAAACATCGCGCAGCACCGCTTCCATCTCATCTTCTTCCGAAGGGCGTTCATCTGCCCCGGCTACCAACGGCTGCGGCACATGGCGATCAGCAATCACTTTTCCATCACGCAAAATGACCACCCGCTGCGTATGCCGCGCAATCCATGAGTCATGCGTGACAAAAACGATGGTAATGCCCTTATCGCGATTCAAGGACTGGAAAATCTGCATCACTTCGGTGCCGCTGCGGCTGTCAAGGTTGCCAGTGGGTTCGTCGGCAAGGATCATCGCCGGCTCATTGACCAGCGCGCGGGCAATTGCCACACGCTGCTGCTGGCCGCCAGAAAGCTCGCTTGGCAGATGATCCAAACGACTGCCCAACCCCACTGATTCCAACGCTTGTTTTGCGCGTTTTGACGCCCGCCAGCGCCGGCATAAATCAATGGCAGCTCTACCTGACGCAGCGCTGAGGTGCGCTTTAGAAGGTTGAAGTTCTGAAAAACGAAACCGATCTTCTTATTTCGGGTTCGCGCCAGTTCGTTTTCAGACATTTTGCTGACGTTGACGCCATCCAGATAATATTCTCCAGAAGATGGCTGATCCAGCGCGCCAAGGATATTCATCAGCGTGCTTTTGCCGCTGCCGCTGGGCCCCATAATTGCCACAAATTCGCCATCATAAATTTGCAGATCGATCCCGCGCAGCGCATGAACCTCAACCTCGCCCATCGTATACATCTTGGTCACGCCGCGAATATCAATGATCGCCGGGCGGCCTTGCTCATTCACAGGTGGGGTGTAGGCTGGCTTCCCCCGTCCAAACAGCTTGACCATCAGGCGCGCTACCTCGTCTGCCCGGTCTGCTGGGCAATCGGATCGAATGACCCGCGCGGCACCAGCACAACGCGATCCCCTTCATTCAACCCCGATACAATTTGCGACTCAGTTTCGTTGCGCAGCCCGATTTCGACGGGAATTTCTTCGTAGCGTCCCGGCGAAAGTTCAATCGTCACAAACGCATCCTGCGTAGCGCGATCAATACGGATGAAGCGATTCGGCAAAATCAGCGCATCTTCAAGTTGATCCACCAGAATAGCTGCCGTAGCGCTCATGCCTAAGCGCACGGGCGCTTCAGTTGGGTCTATGGTCACGCGCACAGGAAAACTAACGAGTTGGCCGCGTATGCTCGGTGTAGGGTTGATCCGGGTTATGCGCCCGGTAAGGGTCGTATCTGGAATCGCATCAAAGCGCAGTTGAACTGATTGCCCCACCGCCAGATTCACAATATCGGTTTCGTCTATCGCAAAATCAATCTGGTATTCGCTGGTATCAATCATCAGCACAGGCGAAGATAGTCCATCCGATGGCGGCGGCTCGTTCACCGTCAGGTTGATTTCCGCAATTGTGCCGTCAAACGGCGCGATGATCTGTGTGCGATCAAGCGCTAGCTGCGCCTCTTGTACCGCCAACTGCGCCTGCCGCAACCCTGCCGCCGCAATCTGCAAATCAATCTCAGATGCGCCGTTCAAAAGCCGATCCAGATTCGCTTGTGCGTTTGCCAGCGCCGCTTGTGCCGACGCAACGCTTCCCATGTTGGCAGTTCGCTGGCTGTCTGCCAGAAAATTGGCGTCTGCAATCTCTACGCCAAACTCTGCCTGATTTAACCCGGCAGTCGTGTTCTGGCCTGTGCCTGTAGGCATATTAAACGCGCCAGATAGCGCCGAATTTACGCTGTTGAGAATATCCTCCGGCACATCCACGCTTTCAGGGATTAAGCCGCTGATATTAATGCCCACGCCTCCAGACTGTGCCAGCAAATCACGCTGAAGCTGGGCTTGCCATAGGCGATTGCGCGAAAGCTCCGTTTGCAACCGCGAAATTTCAATTTGCTGGCTGCTTGGGGCAGTGGCGTAAGCCGCATATAGCGCCGCCTGCGCGCTGTCTACCGCCGCCTGCGCAACAGAAATATCCGCTTCTCGCGGCGGCGCGGTGAGCGCGTCAAAAGCAATCTGTTGGGCATCCAATGCGATCTGCGCGCTTGCCAGCGCCGATTCCAACTCAACCGTTTCTAACCGCGCGATCACCTCTCCAGCGGCAACAAAATCACCTTCAGATACTAAAATTTCGCCAACAACACCCGGCGCTTCAAACATCAGAGGCACTTCACGCGCCGGGCGCACCGAGCCAGTTCCGCCAACCGTCACCTCCAGATCGCCACGCTCTACCACAGCCTGATCCAGAATATTGGCGGTATTGTTCTCCAGTTCGGCGACATCGCGCTGCTGGATATAGGTGCGCGCGCCAAGGAAAACAATCCCTATGATGCCTAATAGCAGCGCGTAATAGACCAGCCGTTTTATCAGGCGCATCGCTTTCGCTTAACTCCCAAACATCGAAAAACTATCGCCGGAAAGGTCAACCGCGATCACGTCGCCTTCGCGCAAACCGGCAGTAATTTCGCTAACATCCCGGCCTTGCATACCCAACTGCACTTCGGTTTCTTGCAGCGTATTATCGGGCAGCAGCAGGTTCACGAATGCGCGTTGCCCAGCCCGATCCAACCGGATGTATTGACTGGGAACAATCAGCACATCTGCGGCGAAACCCGTCACAAATGCGGCTTCAGCCGTCATGCCCGTGCGAACGCGGCTGTCGCTGTCCATAATCATCACTTCAACATCGTAATTCACGATCCCGTTAATGTTCTGCGGCACCAGCGCGATGCGATCCAGCGTTCCCTGAAGTTCCAGATCGGGGATCGCGTCTATACGAATACGCGCGGACATCGCTTCAGCGATCTCACCAATGTCAATCTCATCAACCTGCACGCTCAAGTGAAATGGCTCTGTGTCTATCAAGGTGATGACCGGCATACCCGGCGCGGTCATTGCGCCGCGCTCAACATAGATCGCCGTAACTATGCCGTCGAATGGGGCGGTAAGCTGCGTCTGCTCCAGTTGGCGCTGCGCTCGTTCCAGCGACACCTGCGCCTGCGCAATTTGCGCGTCTGCCTGGGCGATCTGCGCGTCCGTCGGCCCTGCCAGTAATTGATCAAGCGCAGCCTGTGCCTGATCAACCTGGGCATAGGCGGCGCCCACCTGCGGGGAACTGCCGTTTTGTAACTGCTCCAGTTGGAGCCGCGCAATCTCGGCATTGAACGAGGCTTCGCCAACCTGCGCATCCAGCAGATCGTAACTGGCTTGCGGCTGGCCGCCCGGCGCGGTTGAACGCGCTGTTTGAGCATCAGTTAAGGCTTGCAACGCAGCGTCATAAGCCAGCTGTGCCGCCTGAATATCGGCATCTGAGATGGCGTTAGCAGCGGCATTGGCCGCGCCCTGCGCCGACATGACGCTGGCTTCAGCGGCGGCGATCTGAGCAGCGTCTGGCCCCGCCAATAGTTGATCCTTCTGAAGCTGTGCCAGCTCAAGCGAAAGCTGCGCGCGCTCAACCGCCAACTGCTGCGCCTCGTTCGCTAAAGAAGCCAACACCTGCCCTTGCATAACAACGTCGCCCAATGCAACATTCAGTTCAAGCAAGCGACCGGTTGAGCGAAAACTTAAATCAGCGATCTGCTCTGGCTCGATCTGGCCGATGGCAGAAACGGTGGTTTCAAGATCGCCGCGACTCACCGTATAGAGTTGGAGATTTTCAGTCGGGCTGCTTGCGCGTTGTGGGTAGTTTGCCCGCACTGCAAAAAACACCGCCGGAAGCATGAGGCTAACCACGCTAAGGACGATGATAGAGCGGCGTACAGACATGCCTCAAAACCTGTATAGTCTCATCCCCGAATCATAAAACTGGCGTTCCTCATAAACAATGGGCAGCGTTGCTAAACCGTTACGGCTTTGTCTTACGTTTTTCAACGCCCATCAGCAAAGCTGGAAATTCATTACTAATAGAATTGAAGCCAATATCTTCCCTTGAACTGTTAGCAAAAAGTAGCGTTATACAGGCGCTGATGTTAAGATTAGGATGTGTTTTCTTTCACAAACGAATTCAATGGTGGGCCGCGAGGAGTTCCTCAATTTATGCCTACAGAGATCCCGGATATTGTAATCAGCCGCCTTCCTGTTTATCTGCGCGCGCTTGAACGGCTTACGCAGGAAGGTCAGGAAGTGACATCTTCACATGAGCTAGGCCGCAGGCTTGGCATTAGTTCAGCACAAATTCGCAAAGACCTCTCTCATTTTGGTGGTTTCGGGAAACAAGGAACAGGCTATAAGATTGCCTTCCTGAAAGACCAGCTCAGGCAAGTGCTAAAAGTTGAGCGTGAATGGCACGTGGCGCTAGTAGGTGCTGGCGATCTCGGCAGCGCGATTGCCCGCTATCGCGGCTTTTCGGATCGCGGCTTTCACATCACCTGTGTGTTCGATAGTTCTCCCGAAAAAATTGGACGAAAGCTCGGCACCTTTCAAATTCAGCCGATCACCGAACTTGATGCGTTTGTTAAAAGCCAGAACATCAAGATTGCCATGATCGCGGTGCCTGCGGAACACGCGCAGCAGGTGGCTGAAATCCTGATCAAGGCGGGCGTGAAAGCTATTCTCAATTACGCGCCGATTAACCTGACTGTGCCGGATAGCGTTCATGTGCAGTATATAGACCCGGTGCTGCATTTGCAGCGCATGACTTATTACCTGAGCGATTAACGACAATGAGCGAACGTACTGGCGATCCGCTCCGTGATTTAGCTGAATCTACGCGGGCATTTTACGCGCGCTTTGACGTTGACCCGCAAAGCCAGCTGCAGGGCTTCATCACCAATTTCAACGAAGAAGTCTATGAACTCGTTCAGGCCGCGCTGGAAGGTACAGATAAGCGCCATATTGCCGAAGAAGCTGCCGATGTTTTTGTGACGGCCATAGGGGTGTGTTTTGCCGCAGGCATTGGTGTAGAGCAGATTATTGAGCAGGTTTACGCCGTCGCCGCCAAAAATGACGCCAAGACCCACGATACGCACGTGGTCAAAGATGGGAAGATTCGCCGCCGGGTGAATGTTCAGCACTGATCAGGCTTAGCCAGCTGCGCGGCAAAACCCTGTGGGTAGCGGCTGAACCATTCTTCCCGCAGTACCCCGTATCCCAACCCATCAAAATAGGCATCGTTGACGATGCGCGCATTACGAAAACGGGCTTCTAGCTGGTAGCCAAGTTTTTCTGCCAGCCGCATCATGCCGTGATTTCCAGACCAGGTACGCAAATCTAGCCGCGCAAACTTTGGCTCAGCCTTTAGCAGATAGTCTGACCACAGCCCAAGCGCCTCATAACCTTTGCCCTGCCCCCAATGCGCCGGATCATAGATGACGATGCCGACCGCAGGCCAATATGTTTCTTCGCTGATCCAGTACCACGATACCTGGCCGATATACGCATTTTGCTCGTCTGCAATCACCAGGCGGCGGCGAAGCTGCGGCCAATGGGCAGCGTCAATGGCAGCTTGCGCCTTCGCAATAAAAGCTTCCGTTTCCTCGGGCGTGGGCTTCGCGTAATAAGGGGCATCTAGCTGCTGCCATTGATGATCTGGCGCAGCCCAGTAGCGATGAATCCCCAGATCATCCTGCCGCCAGTCACGCAGAATAATCTGGCATCCAGCAAACTGAATCGCGGATTCTTCGTCTTGCATGGCCGCGCTTAAGTCAGAATGCGCCGCAGCAGCGCCGGATCATTGAGCGCCCTGCCTGCCCCCACCGCTACCGCAATCAAGGCGTTATCCGCGCGATATACAGGCACGCCAGTTTCGCGGGTCAGGTACACTTCCATGCCCCGCAATAATGCGCCGCCGCCGGTTAACACAATGCCGCGATCAATGATATCGGATGCCAGTTCAGGGGGTGTATTGCCAAGAACGCCTTTTACCACGTTGGCAATCTGGTTCAAGGTTTCGCTCAAAGCCTCTACCACTTCACCAGTAGTGAGAGTCACTGTGCGCGGAAGGCCAGAGACGTTATCGCGCCCCTGCACATCCATTGAAAGTTCCTGCTGTAAGGGCACCGCCGCGCCGATCTGAATTTTGACCGATTCAGCAGTAGGCTGGCCGATGGTGAGATTGTATTTACGGCGCACATAGTTCTGAATGGCTTCATCCAGCTTTAAGCCGCCCATACGCCCGCTTTCCGCGCGCACGATATTATTCATCGTGAGCACGGCCGCTTCAGTGATGCCGCCGCCAACGTTGACGACCATATCGCCAGCTGGCGTACCTACGGGCAGCCCTGCCCCAATAGCCGCCGCCAACGGCTCCCATATCAGGAAGGCTTCACGCGCACCGGCAGACAAAGCAGCTTCCAAAACGGCGCGCTTTTCTACGCTGGTTACACCGAATGGAACGGAGATCATCACTGTTGGCTTAAAGAAGCGTACACGCCCCGCGATCTTGGTGAAAAAGTGGCGCAGCATTGCTTCGGTCACTTCGTAATCTGCGATCACGCCATTTTGCAGAGGGCGAATGATCTGAATATCTTCATCATCCACTTTACCCAGCATTTCGCGCGCGGGCTGGCCGATTTCGACGATACGTTCATCTTCCGCCGTCAGCGCCACCAGCGTCGGCTCTTGCAGCACAATTTGCTCATTTTCGTAGATCAGAACGTTCACCGTCCCTAAGTCTACGCCCAACTTCTTGTCAAACAGTCCCATTTGACCGCCTATACCGCTTTGAAGAATGCCGTGAATTATATACTACGCAGGCTGTTATTTCGCGTGCGAGATACCAACGGCAGGCAGATGCCAGACGAAAACGCCCCGCGTAATGCGAGGCGTTTGTAGATGATCAATTTTGCTGGTGAAGCTAATTGCTTTCGACTTCGTCATCTGTGAGGATGCGAATCGACGGTCCTGAAGCGCGAACTTTACGATTAACCCGAATGGTCAATTCAGCCCGGCGCAGTTCGGTTGTCGCCTGCTGCAACTCAACTTCAGATTGGGCGCGCTCAAGCTGCTGGCGCGCACGTTCACGGGCGGCTTCGGCCTCCGCTTCATCAAGCGCAAAAGATGAAGCGGCAATATCGGCCAGCACCACGATCTTGTTCGGGCGAATATCAACAACGCCCCCATAAATGGCAAAGCGTTCTTCAGCGCGCCCTTTGCGAATAATTAATTCGCCAAAGCCCAGCGTGGTTAGCACTGGCGCGTGATGCGGCAGCACGCCCATCACGCCTTCAGCGCCGGGAACGACCACCATATCGGCTTCCAGCTCGCTGAAGATCAGCTTTTCTTGCGTGACGACTTCTACAGCAATCGGCATTTCAAGCCTCTCTACTGCTCTGCGAGCGAGTCGTCATAGCGCTTCAGCACGTCTTCAATGGGGCCCGCCATGTAGAACAACTGCTCAGGAACCTGATCCAGCTCACCATCAAGGATCATACGGAAACCGCGAACAGTATCCTTCACGCGCACATACTTGCCTTCACGCCCCGTGAACTGTTCCGCAACCTTGAACGGTTGGCTGAGGAACTGCTCAATTTTACGGGCACGCGCTACGAGCAGCTTATCGTCATCTGACAGTTCATCAATACCGAGAATGGCGATAATGTCTTGCAAGTCCTTATAACGCTGCAACACGCGCTGCACTTCACGCGCGGTGCGGTAGTGTTCTTCGCCAACAACCAGCGGATCAAGAATTTTGCTGGTGCTTCCCAGCGGATCAATTGCCGGGTAAAGACCACGCGCAGCAATTGAACGCTCCAGCGCGATGGTTCCGTCAAGGTGGGTGAACACCGCCACCGGCGCAGGGTCTGAATAGTCGTCTGCTGGAACATACACCGCCTGCATCGAAGTGATCGATCCAGAGGTCGTAGAGGTAATACGCTCTTGAAGCTGCCCCATTTCCTCAGCCAGCGTTGGTTGGTAACCTACCGCCGAAGGCATACGACCGAGCAGCGCCGATACTTCCGCGCCTGCCAGCGAATAACGGAAGATGTTGTCAATGAACAACAGCACGTCTTTGCCCTGATCGCGGAAGTATTCGGCCATCGCCAAACCGCTCAAGGCGACGCGAAGGCGCACACCGGGCGGCTCATTCATCTGGCCGAAAACCATCGCCAGCTTAGGCAGCACGCCTGCTTCTTCCATTTCGTAATACAGTGCCGTACCTTCACGGGTACGTTCACCCACGCCGGCAAACACCGAGAGGCCAGCGTGTTGAGTCGCAATTGAGTTGATCAGCTCTTGAATGGTGACCGTTTTACCTACGCCCGCGCCGCCGAAAATGCCGGTCTTGCCGCCTTTGGTCATCGGGGCGATCAGGTCAATAACCTTCATGCCGGTTTCAAACACTTCGATACGTGTCGCCTGTTCAGAGAAGTCCGGGGCTTCGGCGTGAATTGGGCGGCGCGGGGTATCTGCTGCCAGCGCATCTCCGAGGTCAATCGGACGGCCAAGCACGTTGAACACCCGGCCTAACGCCGCTTCACCCACCGGAACTGTGATTGGCGCGCCAGTGGCGTGTACCGCAACGCCGCGCGGCAAACCGTCGGTGGTGTCCATTGCCACAGTACGAACAACGTTGTTGCCTAATTGAAGCTGAACTTCGAGGATCAGGTCTTCCTCACCCTCACGCGGCACGCGCAGCGCGTCGAAAATTTCCGGCAGGCCGCCATCCGCAAATTCCACGTCAACAACGGCGCCCAAAACCTGCGAAACGCGTCCTTGAATATCTGCCATCTGTCTTATCTCCTGACCATAATTCCGCTAGGCGTCGCGCCCTGCGACGAGTTCGTTTTGAAGTGCGCTTAGTGCATCCCAATCGCCACTGCTTGCGAGTTCAGCCTGCTTTGCCCACGTACCAACTGCTGGCGGTATCAACTTAATGCCGCCATTGGTAAGCGCAACGCGCAGCGATTCCTCACTTGCTGAAGCCAATTTCTCGAAAGTGTCAAATCCAGCAGCCTTAAGAATTGCAGAAATTTTGGGGCCAATGCCCTCGATCTTGGTGAGATCGTCTGAGGCGGCTGCTTTTGCCGGTTTAGCTTTCGGCTTCTGCGTGGTTTTCGATTGTTCAAGCATCTGCTGCTGGTATGCGCCTAAAAGATCGGCAGCCTTCTTATCCAGCGTCGCCTGAAGTGCCTCGGCACCACCCACAATATCCAGAATTTCGCTGGTGATCCCTGCCTGACGAGCTTTGTTGTAGATCAGCGTCAAATCAACCACCAGATTTTCCGAGTTATCGGTTGCATTACGCATCGCAACCATTCGTGCCGAATGTTCGCTGGCCTTGCTTTCCAGAATGGCCTGATAGAACGTTAGCTGGGTGAAACGCGGCACGATCTCTTCGAGAATTGCTTCAGGCGAAGGTTCAAACTCGTATTGAAGCGCGCCAGTGCTAACCTGTGGCGCTTCCTTTATGTATTCCGCCGCGACTTGATCATCCGTTTCATAAGGTGAAAGCGGCAAAAGGCGAAGAACAGTTGGCCGCTGGGTCAACGTGTTCACAAAATCGGTGTAAGCGACAAACACTTCATCCACTTCACCGGATAGAAATTCGTCAATGGCAAGCTGGGTGATAGGGCGAAACTGTGCCAGCGTGCCTTCGTCCGGATTCGGGAATTCGGCAATCACGTCTTTACGCAGCCGAGTGATGGTGTCACGCCCCTTACGCCCTACTGTCACCCATTTCGTCGGTGATTTCAGGCGATCAGAAAAGCGCAGCCCTGCGCGGATAACGTTGGAATTGAAAGCGCCTGCAAGCCCGCGATCCGAAGTCACCAGAATGATCAGCGTCTTTTTGACTTCGCTGCGCGCAGTCAGCAATGGATGCAGCCCACCGCTGCCCTTCGCGCCAGTGCTTTGCACATTCAGCAGAATTTCCCACGCTTTTTCCGAATAGGCGCGGCTTGCCAGCACCAGTGATTGTGCGCGGCGAACGCGGGAAGCCGATACAGCTTCCTGAGCGCGGGTTATCTGGCCGATATTCTTAACGCTGCGAATGCGATTCTTTACTTCACGTGCGCTAGGCATTTAATCCTCCCATCGCGAACATCTGTTAATTCCAGTTCGCGTTGAAGTCTTCAATCGCACTCTTTAGCTTCGCCTCAGCATCATCTGAAACGACTTTCTTATCTGCAATTTCATCCGCCAGCGGCGCGTTGACCGAGTGGTAAGTACGCAGGAACGCTGCCTGCCATTCCTTAACGCGCGAAGTTGGAACATTATCCAGATAGCCACGTGTACCTGCGTACAAAATGGCAACCTGATCCGTGAGTGGCAGCGGCTGGAACTGAGGTTGCTTGAGCAGTTCCGTCAGGCGCGTGCCGCGATCCAACTGGCGCTTAGTTGCCTTGTCGAGGTCAGAGCCGAATTGGGCGAAAGCTGCCAGCGAACGGAACTGAGCAAGGTCAAGGCGCAAACCACCGGCCACCTTCTTCATGGCTTTGGTTTGCGCGTCACCGCCTACACGGCTAACGCTAATACCAACGTTAATCGCGGGGCGCTGCCCGGCGTTGAACAATTCGCTTTCAAGGAAAATCTGGCCGTCAGTGATTGAAATAACGTTGGTCGGAACGTATGCCGAAACGTCGCCCAACAGGGTTTCAATGATCGGAAGCGCGGTCAAGCTGCCGCCGCCGCGAGCATCGCTCATCTGAGCAGCACGTTCCAGTAGGCGGCTGTGCAGGTAGAACACGTCGCCGGGGTAAGCTTCACGTCCCGGCGGGCGGCGCATGAGCAGCGAAACTTCGCGGTAAGCCCATGCGTGCTTGGAAAGGTCATCATAGACCACCAGCGCATCTTTACCGTTTTCCATGAACCATTCGCCGATAGCGCAACCGGAATACGGCGCAATGTACTGAAGCGCGGCGGCTTCAGAGGCAGAGGCCACTACCACGGTTGTGTAATCCATCGCGCCGGCTTCTTCAAGCTGCGCGACGAGACGGGCGATTTCACCACGACGCTTGCCGATGGCTACATAGATGCAATACAGGTCGCCACCCTTTTGATTGAGGATGGTGTCAATGGTGATAGCCGTTTTACCAGTCTGGCGGTCGCCAATGATCAACTGGCGCTGACCACGGCCAATCGGAGTCATCGCGTCAATCGCAGCGATACCGGTTTGCACAGGGCGCCCTACGTTTTTACGCTGCATTACGCCCGGAGCGATACGCTCGATATTGTAGTACTCGGTGCTTTCGATAGGGCCACGACCATCAATCGGCTCGCCTAGCGCGTTCACTACGCGGCCAACCATGCCCATGCCTACCGGAACCGAAGCGATACGACCCAACGGACGCACTTCGTCGTTCTCGTTGATGGTGTCGTATTCACCCATTACGATGATACCGACGTTGTCCTTCTCAAGATTGAAGGCAATGCCGGCAGAGCCGTTGCTGAAGCGCACCAGTTCGCTGAAACGCACGTTCTGGAGGCCGCGCACACGGGCAATACCGTCACCGACTTCTTCAACGTAACCTACTTCAACTGATTCAACGGCGGGGGAATATCCCTTGACCTGATCAATAAAAGACTGGAAAAGATCGCTGGAGACTTCCGTCATGTGGTTCTCCCAAAATCAAATTATGAAAGGATACAGCGCTAATGCGCCGGCCCAAACACACGGCGCAGAAAGACCAGAGTGATAATTGAAGGATTGTGTTGAGGTGTATTCACAATCTCCCCACAGTAGGTATTTTACTAAATCGAATTTCAGTTGTCCACTTTTTCACAAATGAATTTCCAGCCTTTTGATGCAAAGTGAATGAACGCCCCGTTGCATCACCTGAAATGCTGATAAAACAACCCGAAAATTGCTTTCACCCCCAAAAGCATAACAGGCTTTAGGCAAGCGTCAGGCACAGGCAAATCACGCGCTTGCCCCGCCCTTAGGGAAAACATGACGATCATCAATCGGTTGACTGCTGCTCTATCGGTTCGCTGGCAGGCACAAAGCAAAGAAGAAATGCTTTATCTGGCGGGTCAATTGGATAGGGGCTTTCCAGCATTTGACAGCCAAAGTCCCTTACCAGCAGATTCCGCACCCGGGTTGAATTTGGATCGACAAAAAGGGCAAGATTCCGGTCACGCGGCAAGCTGTGAACAAATTCCTCATCCACTTCTTCAGCGGCAAGCGGCAAATAGTTCAGCGTAGTCGGATCGGCATGCGTCATAAAATCAATCCAAATACGCGGCACATTGATATCGGCTATGGGATCGCTCACCTGATAGATATTGGTGAAATCAGGGAAATCAAATGAACGTATCGCCATGTCGAACGTATCAGGATAGCCTTTGGACAAACGTGCCTGTTTTTCCAACAGGGGAACATGAAGCGCAAAGTAGTACACAAGCTGGCCAACCAGAACAAACGCCAATACGCCGCCCGTCAGAACCGCAAAAATTCGGGCAGCAGATACCCGCATCTTCAGCATGTCATCGCCCGAAGCGCGTTCCACGAAAGGCCGCCCAATCGCTGGCAGTAGATAGCGAATAGAAATAGCCACAGTGACCGCCACTGCGGGAAATACAACATGCCAGCGCGCGTATACTGCGCTATCTCTCAGCAAAGCGTTAATCAGCGCGGTGGCAATAACCCATAAAGCAATAATGAACGCCGGGGAACGCCAATGCCAGAGCAAGTATCCCATTCCCATGAGGAAAAATGGGACGACGAAAACGAGCACCAACGGCTGATCGCCGCCATAAAACACGGCGATTTCCGGCTGAGTGACATATATCGTGAATGGGAACAGCGCCCTTTTAACCATGGCATTGAGTTCGTCTTGCGTTAGCCCATCCTCAAAAGGTCGTGTGAAAAACTCGAACCCTCCGGAAGTCGTCAAGCGTGGGTTTGCATCTCCACCCCGGCTAAGCGCGGCATAATACACAGGCATAGCCACCATCAACAGCGCAATCGCAGCGATGAAAATGCCTTTCCAGGGAATTTTCGGGGGCGGCGGGATTCTTCGCAAAACACGCCGGGCAAGTGCGCTAAAGATGACCCAAATTACAGTGAATGAGAGCCACAGAACCATTAGGGGCACATAGAATAAGCGCCCCGCTTCAAAGAAATATTGAGTGAAACCGAGCGAAACACCCGCAAGCACCCAATCAATTCGTCTGTTTTCCCCCAGGGCGCGGATAAAAAACCATATTGCCAGCGTTCCAAATAAAGGATCGGCAATATGCAGTAAGGCAACGCGGCTGAAATGCACATGCGGGGGAAACGTCATCAGTACGAATGCCGCAATGACGCCTGCAAGTTTATCCTTAAAAAGATCGCGAGAAAGAAAATAAACCGCTACAACGGTAAGTGAGCCAACAATAGCGCTTGTAAGGCGTAGGGTTGTGACGGACCGCCCCAGCAAATGGATCAATTCGCCTTGCCACTGCGCGAAAAGCAGCGTTGGAATGTATTCAGATGGGCGGGCAACGAGGCCGACGAGGCCGCCATAATAATGACTGACCCCATCAATAGCTAACGCTTCGTCTACGGAAGTTCGCAAGCCTGTCTCTAAATTCCAGGCGCGAATAACCAATGCCCCAAGAAAAATCAGTAAAACAATAATGAGTTCGCTATGGGCTGTTATCCAATTCCAGTTGGGGCGTTTCGCTTTCAAACTGCTCAACTTTGGCCAGCGAATATTGGCTTTGCCAAGGCCTAGAATGACGAAAAGCACGCCGCCATAAAAAATCAGCCCCTGCAGGGGCATAGAGACCAAACCCATTTCAGTAAATATCGCGCGGCCTGCAATCTCGCCGCTAAAAAGCAGCAGCACGAGACCAACCAAAGTTAACAGCAAATTACTCCTGGCAGGCAGCAGCGGGTTTGTCGTTACGGCGACAATTTGGGCAGGAATCGGCGCCAGCCTCAGCGAAACCCACAAAGCCAGCATGCCGCAGAGCATAAGGGTGACAGGCTCTGTCAAATTAGGATCAGGAAAATTCAAATCCGCCGGCGCATACTTTACGGCGCTGAATATCATCAGCACAAAAGCCAGCAGCATCAATAATGCCGCTACGACATACCGGTTTCGATTCACCGACGAACGCATGTTATGGATATTTTCAGACATGCCGCGCAGATCTCTAAGGTTAAATTTTGCGTCAGCGGCAACAAAAGCCAGGCAGCTGATCGCCACAATCACTAAAATACGTAACGTGGGCTTATCCGGCGAAATAAGCAGCGCCACAAGTACGCCAAACACTGGAAAAATCAAATAAACAAGCTTGTCAGTTAGGTGGCGCAATAGCACACGTTCTTTCGACAACTCATTCAGTTTTTAGAGTTTAAGGAGATTTACGTTAACTTGCCTGCCTTTAGCGAATATGAATAAAAATGATCGCGCTCAGAATTTAGTCGTCAAAGCCAACTGAAAAACGTCTGAAAACAGGTCGGCTGGAAGTTCCCAATTCACCCGCGTTGATGATACTTCCACCCCAGATTATATGATATATGCGAATAGTCCTTCAGTAAGGAAGCAGAACTATTCGCGGTCGTTGATACAATATCCAGGAATCGCCCTGTTCGCTTTTGTACTGAGTTTGAACGGAAGCGTTATTAAAGGATTTTCCCATGACTTACGAAAAAGTAATGGCTCATATTCAAGAAACTTGGCCGAGTTTAATACGCGAAAACAAAACTGATATCGGCACGCTGATCGGCCTGCCCTACCCGTATGTTGTGCCAAGCGCCAGGACGATGTTTCAGGAAATGTATTACTGGGACAGTTATTTCATCTCATTAGGTCTGATCGGCACCGAGCACGAAAGCCACATTGCCAATATGGCAGAAAATATGGCTTACCTGCTCGAACGTTTCGGCGTCATGCCAAACGCCAGCCGTTATTATTTCCTGTCACGTTCACAACCGCCGTTCTTCACACAACAAATTCGGCTGGCGTACCTGTTTAAGCACGGCGATATTCGTTGGCTGGAGCGCATGATTGATCTCGCCGCTCGCGAGCAGGAAACAGTCTGGTATGGCACAGCGCATCCCCATTGGCGGCGCGTGCATCGCGGGCTTTCCCGTTATTACGACATCAACGTACTGGATGTACTGGCCTCATGCGAAAGCGGTTGGGATCACAGCACGCGCTGCGATGATCGCTGGCTAGATCACCTGCCTGTTGATTTGAACTCTATTTTGTATGTGCGTGAACTCGACCTGGCATGGGGGTACGATTTGCTTGGCAAACCGGAAACTGCCAATCTCTGGCGCGAACGCGCTGAAGAGCGCGCCGAAACCATGCAAGAACTAATGTGGGATGCCGATGATGGCTTCTTCTTCGATTATGACTACAAAAACGAACGCCGCACCCGATCCGCGCCATCGCTGGCAGGCTTTTATCCGTTATGGGCAGGTATCGCAAAGCCGGAACAGGCCGCTGAAATCGTTGAACGCTGGTTGCCCAATTTTGAATTTACGGGTGGGCTGGTCACAACGCTGGAAAGCCGCAAGGAACGGCAGTGGGCGTTCCCAAATGGCTGGGCGCCTTTGCAATGGATTGTGACCGAAGGCTTGCAGCGTTACGGGTTTATTGAAGATGCAAACCGCCTGCGCACAAAATGGTGCGATATTTGCGCGGAAGAATTCGCGCTGACGGGGGCGCTGTGGGAAAAATACAATGTCGTAGAGCCGCATCACAAGACCGAAGAAGGGCTTTACGGCCAGGTTGAAGGCTTTGGCTGGACGAACAGCGTCTTTGTTGATTTTGTGAGGAAACTGGATCAAACAGGACGTGAATGATCCCGTCCTGTTCAGATACTTCAACTAAGATTTGTTCTTTTCCTGCGCGTCGCCCAATTCAACCGAACGGCGATACGCTGCCCATACGCCATCAGCAATGACAGTACGCAGGCCGCCCTTTTCCAATTCGTAGAGCGCTGCCGCTGATGTGCCGCCAGGGCTGGTTACTTGATTTCGCAGGGGTGCCGGGTGCATGTTGGACTGAATAGCGTAGTCTACTGACCCGCGCACCGTTTGCAGCACAAGCTGTTCAGCATCACGCCGCGAGAAGCCAAGATGCACGCCAACATCTATTAAGGCTTCCATAAACAGGAACACATAAGCAGGGCCGCTGCCGCTGAGCGCGGTTGCCATATCCAGGAATTTTTCGTCTTCTACGTATATCTCTTCGCCTAATGCTTGAAGCATGGTGCGCGCCTGCTCGCGCTGTGGTTCAGGCACTTCAGGGGTCGCCGTCCAAACAGTGATGCCCTGCCCGATTTGGGCGGGAGTGTTGGGCATCGAACGCACTACGCTGGCATTGCCAAAGCTCTTGTTCAGCGTGCTGATGCGCACCCCCGCAAGAATACTCAAAATGAGTTTCGCGTCACGGGCATTTCCATCCACTGATTTAGCAACATCATTGACAACCTGCGGCTTGGTTGAAAGCACCACAATTTCGGCGTTACGGGTAGCTTCCGCATTGTTCTGGGTGAAATTGACGCCATATCGCGCCACCAGTTCATGCCCGCGCTCGCGTCGCGGATCTGACGCAATGATCTGATCGCCAGTTAAAAGCCCCTGATCCACAAGCCCTTTCATCATCGCTTCAGCCATCACGCCGCTGCCGATGAAGGCAACTCTCGTATTTTGCAGCGCCATCTTTCCCCCAATCTGAGCGCGTTTCTTTCGCAAATCCTATGACGAATCAGCGGGTGGATGCGCCGCAGCGCGTTCTACCCCTACTTGCCCCTCAGAAAAGGTTACTCTGAATACGGGTATTCCTGCTGCCACAGCGCCACAGCCCGCGCCACCCGATCTTCAAACACCTGCACGCCCAAACCTAAGCCTGTAGGCACCCGCAGCGTGCTATCTGGTTGAAGCTCAAACGGCGGTTCGGTCAGGTCAGTGACAAAGTAACGATTGGTAGCCGAAATATCGCAAGGCAGCGTAACGCCAGGCAGCGAGGCAAAGGCGGCGTTAGCTGCGCGCCCGATTCCCGTTTCCATCATGCCTCCAATCCACAACGGCGCGTTATTCTCTACGCACACTTTGTAGATTTCCAGGCTTTCGGTGAATCCACTCACGCGCGATGGTTTCAGATTGATGATACGGCACGCGCCAAGCTCAAAAGCCAGTCGCGCGTCATCTGCCGAATGGATGCTCTCATCAAGGCAAATTGAGGTTTTCAACTGCGGTTGCAGCTTGCTGTGTTCGTAAATATCAAAATAGCCAAGCGGCTGCTCCAACATCAGCAGGTTCAAGTCGTCAACCTGTTTCAGATGCTCAGTATCAGCCAGTGTATAGGCGCTGTTGGCATCCAGCATCAGCAAAATATCGGGAAACTGCGCCCGCACCGCACGCGCCAGCTCAACATCCCAACCTGGCATAATCTTCAGCTTGATACGCGCATAGCCTTCGCCCAAACGCTTGCTGATCACCGCGATAGTTTCTTCAATCGTCGGCTTGATACCGATACTAACGCCCACTTTGGCGACGCCGCGCCCCTCATTACCAGCAGGCAGGTGATAGGCGAATGCCTGTGCGATGGAGAGGCCATTTGCCTGTGACCAGGCATCCCATACCGCCTGCTCAAGGCTGTGTTTTGCCAATGGATGCCCGCGCGTATGGCTTAGCAGCTCTGGCACATCAGTAGGCGATTGTACTGTCTTGCCTAACAGCGCCGGGATCAAAAACTCACGCAGCACATGATCGGCTGTACCCATTGTTTCCGAGCTATAACCAGGATGGATTTCCACTGGCGCTTCGCCCCAACCTACCAGCCCATCTTCAGTAGTGATCCTGATAAGGACGGCGGTCTTGAAAGGCTCTTCGCCAAAACTGGTGCGCAGTTTTTCCACAAAGGGCATGGCGATAGAAAATTGCTCAATTGACTTTACAGTGATGGATCGCATAGTCGGTTTCCTAAAATTGTCTGCTAATTCACATTCACGGTTTCAAATTGCGGGCCCTGATAGCTGAGCACATAGAAGCAGCGATCCCGCCCTTCGTGCCTTTCACGCAAAAAGTCAGTGACGATATAGCCAAAGTTGAACATACGCTGGAAGATCATACGGGAATGTTCGCGCCAGCGAACGGCTAATGTCGGGTTATTCTGGACGATATCCGGGTAGCTCAAGGGGATTTCAACCAGCGCCAGCGTCTTGGTCAGCGTTGTAGGCACTACGCCATCATCGGAAGGCAGCACGATGCCATCGCTGGATCGGGTGGTTGGGTTCAAAATCGGGGTTTCAGCTTCAAAATACTGCTCCAGCGTCAAATCGGCGCGGGTGCCAAATAAACGTTCTTCTACACGGCGGTTAGTGACCCACCATTCTGCCAGTAATCGGTCAGACGTTCCCAATGTCGTTAACCCGCCGCGCGCTTTGGTGCCGTAGTAGTTTTCAAGATACGTCGGGCAGGTGACGCCGAGCTTACGCACATTCAACTGCGCGTTCAGCGCCAGCAAGGGATCAAATGTCCATTCGACCAGGCGTACCCCTTGCTTGATCGCCAGTTCACGCTGAGCGCGTTTCAGCCGATAGCCGATGCCCCTGCCGCGATATTCAGGCAGCACAACCATGCGCTTGGATACAATTTGCAGGTTCGCCATCGCCGGACGGCGTGAATCTTCCATGCTCGTGCCAAGAAACCCGACCAGTACGCCAATCATCTTGTCGTCATCAAAGGCGGTGAGCACATGCCCGCCGTGATTGGCAATTGAAAACAGCATATGCGCCGGAATCACCGACTCTTCATCATCGCCCCAGTAGTTATGTTGTAACTGAACGACGCCATCCAGTTCGTCTAACTGGAAAAGGGGCTTTATCTGTAAATTAAGCTCTGCCATCACATCATCCTGTAGGCCACGCCTGTTATACGAGAAATGCTTAAATTACACGTGGGCGGCGGCGAAAAGTATTACGCCAGATTTCCCGTCCGTAATGCCTTCCCCGCATATAAGTGATCAGGGTATCTTCCAGGCGCTTCGGGCGAATATCGAAATACTGCGACAGATTGCCGATACGCGCGGTGCGATTGGTAGCTAGAATATCCATCCACTGCTGGGTGATCAAGGCGCGGGGCAATACCCGCGTATAGACCGCCGTTAGCCAGCGCAGCAAATAAGGCGGCACCCCGATAATCGGTCTGCCCGCCCCTGAAACGCGCATGATCGTGCGGATCAAATCTTCCAGCGTGATGTACTCTGGGCCGCCAATTTCGATCACCCGATCCACCGTGTCAATATTTTGTAATGTGCCAAGCAAAGCATCAATCAAATCATCAATATAAATCGGGTGAAGTACAACTTCACCCCGACCCGGCATCAAAAAGAAGAACGGGTTGGCGCGAAGCTGCATGGCAATATGATTGAAGAATGCATCTTCCGGGCCAAAGATCAGGCCAGAGCGAATGATACTATAAGCGATGCCGCTGCTTTTGATGGCTTCTTCCACCATGCCTTTATAACGCAGCAGCGCATAAGCAGAGGCAGGGGCTGCGCCTAACTGACTGACAAAAACGATGCGCCCTACCCGCGCAGCGCGTGCGGCGGTGATCAGGTTACGGGTGCCGTTCAATTCGATGCGCTCAAGATCACGGCGACGCCCCCACCACATGGCGTTTTCGAGATGGATGATAACTTGAACGCCAGAAACCGCGCGGAATAAGGCTTCATCATCTAACACTGTGCCTACAACCACTTCCGGCGGTGTAGGAAAGTGCTTATGCAGTTGATTTACGCGCGTTTCATTTAGCAATACACGCACGGGGTAATGAGCTGCCATCAACCGATCAATTAAATGCCGGCCAATGAATCCCGTGCCACCAGTGACTAAAATCATGTAGGTATCCCTGAAGTACGGGGCATTATAGCACAGCGAAATTGCGGAGTAACCCTAATGGCTGAAAAGTGTTAAACCTTGTGAAAGCTACAGCATTTGCTAGGCTTATATTGACACGAACAGAACCGGCAGCGAACTGAACGCTGTGTCTGGAGGAAAATGTGGAGCCACATCGCGTTGTTGTTACCGGTATGGGCATTATTTGCCCCACCGGCAATTCCGTTGAAGAAGCGTGGGCGAATATTGCCGCAGGAAATACCGGTATTCGCACTATTCAGCGCTTCGACACCTCGCACCTTGAAAATCATTTCGGCGGTGAGGTTAAAGATTTTGATCCTGAAGTTTATCTGGGGCGGCGGGAAGCCCGGCGCACAGACCGGGTTACACAGATGGGCTTATTCGCAACCGAACAGGCCTGGAAGGACTCTGGTCTGGAAGTGACCGACGACAACCGCTATCGCATTGGCGTACTGGTTGGCTCTGGCATCGGCGGCATTCAAACCCTGTTTGACGGCATTAAGGATTATCTGGCAAAAGGCGCAAAATTCGTTAGCCCGCTGCTCGTGCCGATGATGCTGCCAGATTCTCCGGCGGCAAAAATTTCCATGACCTATGGGGTACGCGGCCCTAACTTCGCAATCTCCACTGCCTGCGCTACTGGCAATGACTGCATCGGTCATGCCACCGAGATGATCCGTAAGGGGCAGATTGACGTTGCAATTGCCGGAAGCAGCGAAGCCGGGTTGGTAGAACTGGCAATAGCCAGCTTCAACAACATGACGGCTATCAGCCGCCGCAATGATGACCCGACGCATGCCTCTCGCCCGTTTGACATTGACCGTGACGGTTTCGTGATCGGTGAAGGCGCGGCGATCCTGATTTTGGAAGAACTGAACCATGCGCTGGCACGCGGCGCGAAGATATATGCCGAAATTCTGGGCTACGGGCAAACCTCAGATGCCCATCATGTCACTGCGCCGCTGGAAACAGGCGAAAGCGCTGCGGAAGCGATGACGCTGGCGCTGGAAGATGCCGGGCTAAAGCCGGAAAACATTCACTACATCAACGCGCATGGCACCAGCACCCCGCTCAATGATGTTTCTGAAACCATTGCGATGAAGAAGGCGCTGGGAGAAACCGCTTACGAAATCCCGATTAGCTCTACCAAGTCCATGACCGGGCACCTGATGGGGGCTGGTGGCTCGGTTGAGGCGGTCTTTACCATCATGGCGATACGAAATGGTTTTGTGCCACCTACGATAAATCTTGAAAATCAAGACCCGCAGTGTGACCTGAACTACACGCCAAATGTAGGGGTGTCGCGCAACATTGACATCGCCATGAGCAATTCCTTCGGTTTCGGCGGTCATAATGCAGTGTTGATTTTTGGCAAGTACAACACGAATGGTCACAACTAATACGACGGCGCAGTCAGCGCGCACGAATAACGGTGCGCGCCCGACGCCCGTTCAATACGCTCATATTGTCGGTTGGGGCATGGCCGTTCCTGAAACGGTCATGACCAATGACGACCTTTCCGCCATCGTTGAAACCTCTGACGAATGGATACGAACGCGCACCGGGATTCGCGAGCGGCGTATCGCCAGCGATCATGAATCAACGGCTACGCTGGGGCTGAAGGCCGCACAGCACGCGCTGGAAGTAGCCGATGTGCTGCCCGCCGAAGTGGAACTCGTCATCTGTGCAACGTCTACGCCTGAACACATCTTCCCTAGCGCCGCCAGCCTGATACAAGCGTGGTTAGGCGCTAATAATGCCGGCGCATTTGACTTAAGCGCCGCCTGTTCGGGGTTTGTGTATGGCGTGAATATCGCGGCTCAGGCCATCCGTTCAGGCAGCATACGGACAGCGCTGGTGGTTGGTTCTGAAACGATGAGTCGTGTGCTGGATTGGAGTGATCGCTCCACTTGCATCCTGTTTGGCGACGGTGCGGGCGCTGTCGTTTTGAAAGCCAGCGATGTAGATGGCGGCGTGCTTTCGGCTGTCCTACGCTCAGATGGCACCGGCGGCGATTTGCTCGGCATTCCCACAGTAGGCAGCCTCGATATTGAGGGCGTAACCGAAATCAGCAACGGTCATAAGTTCGGCAAGATGCACATGAATGGCGGTGAAGTATTCAAGTTTGCCACCCGCGTGATCGGTGACAGCCTGACCCAGGCGGCGCAGCAGGCGGGGATTACGCTGGCAGACATCAAGTTGATTGTGCCCCATCAGGCAAATGCTCGCATTCTACATGCGGCAGCACGCAACCTGAAAATCAGCGACGCGCTGTTTATGAGCAATGTTGAGCGCTACGGCAATACCTCATCTGCTTCGATCCCGATTGCGCTGTGCGAAGCGGTGCAGCAGGGGCGTATTCAGCCCAACGATTATATCGCTTTCGTCGGCTTTGGCGGCGGGTTAACGTGGGCGGCGATGGTAGTACAGTGGGGTTCGCCTCAGGTTACGGCAGGCACATCTAACTTCATCAACCGTCAACGCCGCCAGTTAAGCTACAGGTTGGCAGCATGGCGGCGCACGCTTCTGCGCGCAAGCCGCTCAATTGGCAGTAGTTTCGCGCGGCTTCGCCCTGAACATGGGCGTATGGATCGGCTGAAACACAAGGCCGAACAGCATCCCTTTGAATAAAAAAAA
>LMZS01000001.1 GCA_001567085.1 Chloroflexi bacterium OLB15 | reverse complement strand
CTGCCGGGCATCGGCCCGCTGGTCGCCGTTGGCATTGGTATCGCGGCGGGCGCGGGCATTGGCGGCGGTTTAGGCGCAGGCGCGGCCAAAGCGATGGATTTTGGCATCAACGATCAAACTTCTCAACAAGATTGCCCAGCATCTCACTGAAAACGAGATCGCGGTGGTGCTGGAAATTGAAGGCGAACTCGAAACCCTGAAAACCATCACTGAGACGCTGGCAAAGGATTATTCGGCCACTGCGGTTGACCCGGATGCGATCTAGCCTGTTTGAAGGCAATCATGGACGAAATCATCCTGATCGTTTTCCCCTCACGTACCACGCTGGCGAAGGCGCTGGAGCATCTTTCCAGCATCGAGGGAATTGAATTTCAACGTGCCGCAATTCTGGCAAAAGCGCAAAGCGGCGAGATCACGGTACTGGATGACGGCATCGGCGCAAACGAAGGCAGTATTGCTGGCGGTACGCTGGGCGCGGCGATGGCTGCGCTCGGCGTTGCCGGGTTAGGCGCTCTGGCGCTGCCCGGCATTGGCGCGGTGATCGCTATCGGATCGGCAGCTTTGGCCGGGGCGGTTGTAGGCGGTATCACCGGGCGGGTGGCCGCTAACCTGCTCGAAGGGGGCGGTCACGATGACCTGCGCAAGCATCTGGCTGAGCGGCTGGAAGAAGGCCATCCCGCGCTGGTGCTTAGCGTCAAAAATGCCCATGATATGCTGCCTGTATTACGCGAAGAATTAGACGCCTATAAAGTGGAATTGATTGAGCGCGTGCGCGCGGGGTAAAGCAGATACACCAGGCGACTGTAGGCGTCATATCAGAAATTTTGCATCTATTCCGCATGGTTTAAGCGGGCTACAGGCAGGTGATACCGGGCATCTCTGTGGTTCAGCCATTTCCCGTTATAATAAAAATATGTTGAAATGACGCGCTCCGGCGCGAAAGGTAGTCCTCATGGCGGTTCGAGAGCCACGCCCTAAAGTTCAATCTAACGGTCATAAACAACTTGATTACGTTCATGTAGAGCGCAATCCCGGTATGGCACTTGATCTCGGTTGGGTGAGATCGGCACGCGCTAACCTGAGCGCCGCCGAACGCCGCGCCGCCACTTTAGGAACACGCCGCACGGTCAAAAAAGACTGGCAGGCTGCCTGGCTGCTGCGCGCTATTACCTGTATTGACCTGACCACGCTTTCCGGCGACGATACCCCCGGTAATGTAGCCCGTCTGTGCGCCAAAGCCCGCCAGCCGGTGCGTCAGGATTTGCTGGAGGCGCTGGGCGTAGCCGATGAACGACTCACCGTGGGCGCGGTATGTGTCTATCACAACCGCGTGGCTGACGCCGTTGCCGACCTGAAAGGCACGAATATACCGGTGGCGGCAGTCTCTACCGGCTTTCCAGCAGGCTTAAGCCCGTTTCACCTGCGCGTTGAAGAAATCCACGAGTCGGTGGCGGCTGGCGCGCGCGAAATTGATATCGTGATCAGCCGCGAGCATGTGTTAACCGGCAATTGGAATGCGCTATATGATGAGGTGAAAACCTTCCGTGAGGCTTGTGGCGATGCGCACATGAAATCTATTCTGGCAACCGGCGAGCTGGCGACGCTGCGTAACGTGGCGCAGGCTAGCCTGGTGTGTATGATGGCTGGCTCTGATTTCATCAAGACCTCAACAGGCAAAGAGCCGGTGAATGCCACGCTTGAAGTGAGCCTGATCATGGTGCGAGCCATCCGCGATTACTATGAACGCACCGGCCACAAAGTTGGCTTTAAGCCCGCAGGCGGCTTACGTACAGCAAAACAGGCGATGAATTGGCAGTTCTTGATGAAGGAAGAATTGGGCGACGACTGGCTGTTCCCCGATTTGTTCCGCATCGGCGCAAGCTCGCTGCTCACCGATATTGAGCGCCAGTTATCGCATTTTGTGACCGGGCGCTACGCCTCAGAACGCTACATGCCGATGGGGTAACCGTCAAAAACAGCGCATCTTCACAGGGGCGAACGCGTAAATAGTTCGCCCCTTTTTATTCAGTGAAGCTCACCAGCCGATCATGGAAGATGGTGAACACACGCGCGCGAATTTGCAACTCCCCTTCCGCACCGGTGCCGGTGAAAACAATCGTCAATGTTTTGGTGTCAGACACAGCATTACCCGCTGAACGTCCTTCAACTTCAACATTGGCGAAGGTGTCGTTCAGCGCGTCTGTGCTGTAGGTATAGGTCAGGTTGCGACCTGTTAAACTCACTTCGCCATCTTGCAGCACCACGCCCTGCATAAACAGGGTGCGGTAAGCGTGCACATTCGTCCAATCTTCCGGCGCGGTAAAACTGAAATTGTAGGGAATGGCAGGCGGTATCGTGGCGTCAGTTAACGCCGGATTCCACGGCAGCGGCTCCATATTTTCGGGCACCACATAAATGTGATATTCACCCTGCACGGCGCCGCGCGTGCCGCCTGAAAGCGGCGTTTCCAGCGAACCTGTAGACACCAATCCGCTGTATTCCGCGTTCATGGATACTGTCCACACGCCGATTTGATCCAGCGTCATATCATGGGCGGGGTCAAAAAAGTAGCCATACTGGTTGGCGTCAACTTTGAAATCCGTCACCACGCCGTCGGGCGCAGTCACACTGACGCTCACTTCGGCGGCTACAACCGGCGCAACCTGACCGGCAATCGCCAGCCTGTCGCCCAGTGTGTATACATTTCCAGCGGTAGACCCCAGCGGGATGATAAACATTGACAGGTTATCATCGTCACCGTAGGCGATGCCTGCGCCCGGATGCCCCGGTGGATATACCCTTGCGCCAATCGGGTCGCGTGGCGGCGGGTCTGGTTCGTTGGCGATCACCACCGCAGTAGAGGCTGTCGCCGCTGTTGCTAAGATGCCCGTTTCATCATCGCGAATTACCGCCCCGTTGAAGAAAAAGATGATGTCTCCAGAGGCCACGCCGTCAATTCCCGCCCCAATTTGCCCGTTTACCGGATCATCAGAATCGGCGTATAGCGGCAGATCGCTGGTTTCACCGAAGGTAGCATATTGGCGAACCGTCACGCCCGGCCTCACCGCTGAGATATAGGTATAGCTTCCTGTGCCAGCGATAGGCATGTTTTGTTGGTACACCTGCGCGGCGTCCAATCCTTGTTCCAGCATCCAACGCGCATAGTCGCCAGCGCTGTCCTGAAGCAGCAAGCGCGGCGCAAAGCCATCGCCCTGGTCACCCCCGATAAATGCCCAGTCGCCAGAGTTATAAGGGGTATTCAGGATGATATTTTCGGGATCGCCGCCTGCCAGCGTGGTGTACTGTCTGGCAGTCAGCCACGCTGGCGCAGGTGTGGTGTTTTCGCCATACACGCCGCGTTCGCCATGCCCGATCAGGGCGCTTTCCGGGGTGACGATCACTCCTGCGGCGCTCATGCTGCCTGCCCACAATCTGCCTGATGGATCGGTGAAACGTGCTTCGTAGGTCAGCAAATACTCGCCGGGGTTTTCCGCCGTCAGCGCGCCCCCCTGCGGCGAAAACACGCCATAAGCATTGGCCGCGCCATCCAGCGTAATATCAACGTGGTCGCCATTTAGCCCAACTGACTGCCAGCGAACGGAAATATCTGCCGGAACTGCCGGGGCAATGTGCGCGCCCAGCACCACCGGATACCCGGTTTCTACCGGCGCGCCGGGCAGTAACGCGGGCGTCAAATCCAGCGGCTCGGCAATCAGCACCCGGTATGTGCCGCCGCCCCGATACGTATTCCCAAAAATGTCGTTGAAACTGGTCGTCAGATCAATGCGATACTCGCCGTACTGGTCGAAGGTGAATGCGCCAAACTGCGGATCGCGCGTGGTTAAACGCAGCGTATCCACAGGCGATTGGCGGCCAAAGAAGGATGCTTCATCCCCCGCAGGTGTACCCAGTTGATTCTGAGCAATATCGCCGGAAAGTGTGGCGCGTGTGCCGTCTGGCGCTCTTACCGTCGCCGTTAGCGCTCCGCCCGTTAGCGCCAGCGGCACCAGCGGGGCTGCATAGTGGTCATAACGATTCGCCAGCAGGTTCAGTATATACGGCTCAAGCGGGTATTCCCCCGGCGATAAAATGTAGGTTGGGCTGTCATAGCGCACCCGATTCGCCAGCTTGAAGGGCGATTCGGCAGGCAGCACCCCGCGCGAACCGTCGCTAGGGTTATCCCAAAACAGTGCCGTAGGCAGTTGGGCAGTTAAGCCTGATGGCACACCCACTCGCAGCACGACTGGCAGCCTTGTCACCGATGCGGCTAAGGCAGGCGCTGTCTCGCTCATACGCAGCGAAACTTCCAGCCGGGGCACGTACAAGCCGCCCGGAAATTCTTGCGTAAAGACCCCGCTGTAGGCTGAACTTACAAATACAAAACCGGTATCGTCGGGGGATTCTGCCAGCGCATCCACAGGGGAGCATCGCTCGCCAAGCAGATGCGGCGTGTCTGAACCCACAATGCCTGTGCCGATCTCCGTCATCCGGTTTGACCAACCGTTTTGCGCGTCCGGCGCGTTCACCGCCACCAGCGCAAGGTCTTGTCGCAGCGCAATCGGCATCAACTCAAGCCGCTGGCACAGGAAAGCCGCGTCTAAATCTACGGGAATAGATATACGCATCCGCACCGACCATGTGCCGCCGGCTTCAATCTGCGTGCTGCCAAACGCGCCCGCAGCCGTCCAGATATTGTCATCACCCAACGCGCCAGCAGCGGCAAACTGATTCAGATTTTCGGAACGTGGCGCTGTGACGATAGTCGCCGGGCCGCCCGGCAGCGAGCCTGCATAGCCGTCAGGGCTGAGCGCGGTTTGCGATGGAGAGATGCTGAACGGGTTGCCGGATACGCCGGTCAAAAGCGCGCGAAAAGTGCCGGTGAGTCCTGCCTGAGTAAATTCAGTTTCACCCGTATACAAATTGCGTATGGCGACATACGCGCCCGGAAAAACGGCGTTTGTATCACCGGTGATCGTGATCAGGCCATTTTCAGCAGGCTCAGAGACAGTAATTTGAGCGATATTTGGCGGATCGCCCTGCGCCAAGCGTTCTTGAGCAGCCGTAAGGCTGGCAAACAACAGCGTGAAGCATGCCCCCGCTACGCATAAGCCCAAAACGCGCAGGCGTTCCCGTCTCACGATTTGCCCTCAGCGCGGCGCAGCGCCATTTGCAAACGGTGCTGCTGAATAGTTGTGGTCAGGTCGCCGCGTGTCCGTTCCAATACCCCGCGTACTGTATCTGTGCGGCGGCGCAGATCGCCCGTGATCGCATCGGGAAAATCGAACGTCACCAAACGGTCATAAATAGCATCCATCCAATTTAAGAGACGTTCGGCTTCAGCAATCGCGTCCGGAGCGCCTGCTTCGGTAGCCGCTTCTTCGCGGCGCAAAATATCCAGAATGAATCGCCGTAATTCAGTTGCCGCCTCTGCCAGCCCATTCAAAAAGGTGTTTCCCTGTACCTGTAAAAGTTCCAGCGTAGGCAATTCCATCCCGCGCACCATCGCGTAAGTGGCGTGAGCCTCAACTACCTCTTTGAGCGCATCTTGCGTATAACCGCTGTGATACAGTTCGGGATAATCTGCTACTCCCGCTTGCAGCGCCGCCGCTGCTGTATTCACGACGCCTAATTTTTGCTGTGCATTCTCCCATTCACGGCGGTGTACCGCGCGGATGGCTTCGGCGCAGTGGCGAATCAACTCCCGCGATCCGGCAATGGCGGCATCGCGCGCGGCATTTCGCGCCACAAAATCAGCGCGTATCGTTTCGGCTATGGTGTCAAGATCGGGCATGAGCACCCTCAAGGATAGAATCCGGTCAATGCTAATGAGTGAAAGTTGAAGAACTGGGCAGGCGCTTATTGAAAAGCTGCCCCTGATCAACGACGACTTTTAACTTCAGTTTTCAACTTTCTCATAGTTTACGGTAGGATCATCGGCGCTGCGATAAACAAAAGTCATAGGTGATGTTATGCGACTGGCAGTGTTTTCTGATATTCATGGAAATCTGACCGCGTTTGAAGCCGCGTGGGCTGATTTTCAGGCGCTTGGCGGCGCTGATCACATCTGGTTTTTAGGTGATTATTCCTTTGTTGGCCCGCGCCCCGCTGAATGTATAAGGCGCATCCAGTCCATCATCGCTGAGGCTGAAGCTGACGAAGCCCGCAAAGGCACGGTGCGCGCTATTCGTGGCAACACAGATCGTTATGTCGTCACTGGCGAGCGCCCACGTTCAAAACCTGCCGAAGATGCCGATCAACTGGCAAAAATGCTTGAAGATCAAACCAACTTCAACGCCGCTGTTCAATGGTGTTTGGGGCAGGTTGGTTTTGACGAATATGCCTTTCTAAGCAAACTTCACGGCGAATGCGATCTTTATGTGCCAGATTTTGGCTATGTGATCGGCTATCACGGCACGCCGGGAAATGACGAAGGCTTTCTAAAACCTGATACCGATGATGAAGCGGCTGCGGATGCGCTGTTGGATCGCGAGGGGCGGTTGGGCATCGGTGGGCATATCCACGTGCAAATGGATCGCCTGCTGCCGGGCGGCTGGCGCGCAATCAATGTGGGCAGCGTGGGCATCTCGTTTGATATGCCGGGCAAAGCCCAGTGGGGTTTATTTACCTTCGCCAATGGCGGCGTCACGGTCAATTTACGCGCCGTCCCTTATGATGTGGAAGCGGTGATTGACGATTTATTTGTGGTCGGCCATCCCCTGTCAAACTGGGTGGAACAGCGGCTGAGGCAGCAATGACACTGGCTGAAAATAACCTTAGCTTCCGTATTTGCTGTACCCGCTTTTCTTTTAGGCTCAGCGCCGATTAGGATCAGAATTTATGCCCAAACGTGAGCAGTTCTTCGCGGAACTTGGCGCTGAACAGCAGTACGGCGTGCTGCTGGTTGCGCAAATGGGCGGCGCGCCCAATGAAATTCAGGCGATTGTAGAAACCGCCGAATATGACGCGGCAGTAGAAGCTTGCGCCCTAAATCCGGCTATATCATCCGCGCGCTGGGCGTGCTGGAACACCCGCGCGTCTCTAGGCGTGTTTGGGGTGGCCACGCTAACGGAAGATCATCCGCTGCTGTACCACCACAACACCCCTAAAGTAGCCGTGCATTTTGAAGGCAAACCAGACGACATCAATGAATTGGTGCTGGATGTTTCGCAGGCCTACGTCAGCACTTTTCTGGAATGGCGGCATCTGGTGGAAATGCCCGATGATTTAAACCGTAGTGTTCCCCTCGTAGACCTGCTTCAGCGGGGGATTGGCTTGCTTGGAACCATGCCGAAGCCGCTTGCCGAACGTATGGCGCGAGTCTTGAAACATCACGGTTTGAATGCCAGCCTGAGCGAAGACAATAGTTTTGAAAGCGTGGATGATCATGGGCGATCAACATTGGCGAAAGCCTTGATCCTCGATAGCACCTATATCATCGCGCTTGATTTCTCTTTTGAGACGATGGGTAAGCGGTGAGGGCAGGCTGGTTCATCCCCACTAAAGCACCCATTCGGGAAGCATGGCATTTTGCGCTGTAATACGCCATGATATGCGGAAAATTCTGGCAGGAGTATTTCTCGTGGAACTTAACCAAAAGACAGCATTGATCACGGGTGGCGCAAGCGGTTTGGGCGCGGCTACGGTGCGCGGATTTGCAGCAGCAGGCGCGAATGTGCTGATTGTGGATCGTGACGGCGATAGGGCGGCAGCATTGGCGCAGGAATTGGGCGAAAAGGCTCGCCCCTTTGAAGCCGATGTAACCAGCGAAGAAGATATTCAGAATGCGATCAAAACTGCTGTTGAGGGTTTTGGCGGGCTGCATATCAATGTCAACTGCGCGGGCATCGGCATGGCGCTGCGAACAACCAGCAAAAATGGTCCTCATCCGCTGGACATATTTCAAACGGTGATCAATATCAACCTTGTAGGCACATTCAACGTTGTGCGCCTCTGCGCGACGGCGATGGCGAAAAATGAGCCGAACGATAAAGGCGAACGCGGGGTCATCGTGATGACTGCCTCGGTGGCGGCTTTTGACGGGCAGATCGGGCAGGTTGCCTATTCCGCCAGCAAGGGCGGCATCGTGGGCATGACCCTGCCTATCGCTCGTGACCTTGCCCGCGACGGTATTCGCGTCTGCACCATTGCGCCGGGAATTTTCGATACGCCATTGATGGCCTCGCTGCCCGAAGCCGCCCGTGAATCGCTCGGTCAGCAGGTGCCTTTCCCGCCGCGCCTTGGCAAGCCGGAAGAATACGCCCAACTCGCGCAGCACATCGTCGAAAATACCATGCTCAACGCTGAAACAATTAGGTTAGACGGTGGAATACGGATGGCGGCGAAGTAACTAGCCTGTAGCGCCGGTGAACGTTCTTTAGGGATATATTGCCGCCATTGGCTGCGGGATGGTTTTGTAGGCAGGCAGCCTTCAGGCTGTCGTGTTTAGCCAGAGGTTACGCGTTTCTGGCGACACTTACACCCCACAAAAACTGATCTTCCTCAAAATAATAAACCCCTCAGCTCTATAAGGGCTGAGGGGTAGGGATGAAGCCTAAACCTTACTCCACGCTGTAGGTAATCTCAACCTGGGTTGAAATTGAGAGCTGGCCTTCGCTAATCGCGCCGCCGCCGCCCATGCCCATTGCAGCTTCGCGGGCAAACACTACGTTGTTGCCTGAAACTTCGCGCACAATGATCGGGTCGCCCAGCGTCACGCCAATCGCTGCTGCCAGAGTTGCCGCGCGCGAATGGGCATCAGCTACCGCATCTTCCAGCGCCGCGTTTTCCAGCTCGGTCTGATCGCCAATGGCGAAGCTGAGGCCGAAAATACGGTTTGCGCCTGCTGCCAACCCGGCATCAATGACCGCATTCAACTCTGAAGTGTCGCGCACGCGCACCTGTACCATATTGTTGACCACATAGGTATACACCGGCTCGGTGGGTGTGGCTTCTGAACTTGCCGCCATTGGCGAGGCTGATGTTTCCTGATACACGCTGAAATTGGTGGTCTGAATATCTTCCAGGGCAATACCTGCTGCTCCCAGCGCTTCAATTACGGCTGTGACGGTGGTATTCACCTGATCTACCGCTTCGCCAAGGTCTTCACTGCGAAGCTCAACGCCCAGCGACAAAATCGCCTGATCTGGCGATCCGCTGGCAGTTCCCAATCCGGTCACAGTGATAGTGCGTGCGGGGGGTTCCGGCGCATCCTGTGCGGCAGCCGGCGCAGCCGCTGCGATACCTACCGCCACCATCACGGCCGCAACCGGCAGCAGGGCAATTTTACGTGATACAAAAGACTGCATGAGAAAATCCTTTCTTGCTTCCGACACCCTATAGACGTTGCAGATGCAAAAATGGTTCCCGATAGAAAATCATCTGCTTGTATGAGATTCCGGCACACATTCCCTGTTAAGCGCATAACTGGCCTGTAGATAGAACGCGAAGGATGACCGTCAGAATCAAAAACGCCCATTTAAGGGCGTCTTGATTTGGAGTAGTGGACATGCGCCGTACTGCCCGGCGGTCTTCAACAGGCGTTTTGGATGCGGGTTTTCGCTTCGTTCTTTGCGCCTTCAGCTACTGCCCCACCGCCTGCCGAATCGATACTATTTCATGCCCATTCTCTATTTTATCAAATGTCGCAAGCGTAGCACTGTGTGAAACCATAAAACAGCATAAAATCTCTGTAAGAAATGCCCCGCTTTGATTGACTTTGCGCCTTCAAGTGCAATACGATCAGAGAACTTGTAATGTTGGAAGGTGCGCATGGCTAAGAATTACTATGATGTGCTGGGGGTCAAAAAAAGACGCCAGCGAAAAAGAACTCAAAAGCGCCTTCCGCAAATTGGCGAAAAAATATCATCCAGACACCAATAAGGACGATCCTACTGCGGAAGCGCGTTTCAAAGAAATTAACGAGGCCTACGAGGTCTTGAGCGATAAAGAAAAACGGACGATGTACGACCGTTTTGGCACCGTCAACCCGCAAGCAGCGGGCTATGGCGGCGCTGGTGGGTATACCACCTATACACGAACAGCAAACCCTGAAGATCTGGGCGATTTTTCCAGCATCTTCGATTCTATATTTGGCAGCGCTCGTGGCCGGCGCAGCGGGGCATCGGCCCGCGTTCAAGACATGCCCTATGGTCGCGCTGGCTATTCAATGGATGGCGCAGATATTAACCAGAGCGCGCCCATCAGTCTTGCGGAAGCCTATACCGGCACCACCCGCCTGATCACCCGATCCGGACGAACCATTCGCGCTAAGATACCGGCAGGCGCGGCAACCGGCACCAAAGTGAGGCTGGCTGGCGAAGGCGAGCCGGGTGTTAATGGCGGCGCGTCTGGCGATATGTATCTGACGGTTGAGATTGAATCCGATTCTCAGTTTGAGCGTAACGGCGATGACCTGACCACCGAAATCAAAGTGGATATGTTTACGGCGCTGCTTGGCGGCGAAATTGAAGTGCCAACCTTAGCGCGCCCCGTAAAACTCAGGGTGCCGTCGGGAACCCAGAGCGGGCGTAAGTTCCGCCTCACCGGGAAAGGTATGCCCCGCCTGCGCGATCCACAAACTTTTGGCGATTTGTACGCGCGTGTGTTGATCACCGTTCCGGAAAAGCTAAATGACGAGCAGCGTGAAGCGGTTGAAAACCTGCGGGCGCAGTTTCAGAAGCCCTCATAAGTCATAAAGCAAAGGTTGAAGGGGCGTAGTTTTACTGCGCCCTTTTTTATTGACTTGAATCGTCTTGTCTGAATTTTGTTTTACATTCTTTAGCTTTAAGCGAAATGCCATGCCGCATAATGAAAGTTCATGAACGATTGTTATTTTGAATAGCTGTCCAAAAAACTATGGCGAAAGCACGAATTCTTGTTGTCGAAGATGAGCTGAACTTGCTTGAGGGCATTAAAACTGTCCTCGAAATTGACGGCTTTGAGGTCACCACTGCTGAAAATGGCAAGCAGGCATTGGCTGCTCTTCACGATGCCGCAAGAAGTGGGACGGGCGCTCTCCCTGAACTCATCGTTTCCGATATCATGATGCCGCATATGGATGGCATTGACCTGCTGCGCGCGGTTCGCACTGAACAACAGTGGATCAATATTCCGTTCATTTTCCTGACTGCGCGCGGCGAAAAAATGGATGTGCAGCGCGGCAAGCAGCTTGGCGTAGATGACTATCTGGTCAAACCGTTTGACCCGCAGGAATTGTTAGTCGCCGTAGAGTCGCGTATCAATCGCCATCGTGCGCTGGAAAGCGCCCATTCCTCACAAATGAGCGACATCAAGCGCAATATTCTGATGATCCTCAACCACGAGTTTCGCACGCCGCTGACCTTTGTCGTGGCCTATGCTGATATGCTGAACGATCACGAAAACGTTCATCTTAGCGATGAAGATTTGCTCACCTTTCTTAAAGGTGTGAATACTGGCGCGGTCAGGCTGCGGCGGCTGATCGAAAATTTCATCACGCTGGTAGAATTTGAAATGGGCGAAGCTGAACGCAGCTATGTGCTGCGCCGAACCAGCATCACTGACCTGCCGCGCCTGATTGAGGCGGCAAAGATCAGCGTTTACACCGATGAAACCCTGAACCCGCTGGAGATTGATGTTCCGCCGGATTTCCCCAGATTTGACGCTGATCCGGTATACCTGCAATTTGCCATCGCGCAATTAATAGATAACGCGGTGAAGTTTTCAGAGCCGGATAAGCCTGTTCGGGTTGAGGCGGCAAATGAAGGCGACAGCATCAGCATACGGGTGATTGATTACGGGCGCGGTATTCCTGAGTACGAGCGTGTCCATATCTGGGAATCGTTCTATCAGGTAAATCGCGAAGAATTTGAAGATCAAGGCTCAGGCTCAGGCCTGACCATCGTCAAAGAGATCGTTGATCTACATCGGGGTAGTGTAAGCTGCGAAAGCGTTCAGGGCGAAGGCAGCACCTTCACCATGTACTTTCCGGTCAAAAGCCGGTAGCGCTTCGCTGGTTTAATCTGTAAAGCGATATTTGATCAGCGTCCATAAGGCTTTAGGGCCGTCTGTCCACTTGATCTTCTTGCCTTCCGTCCACTCACGCCCATTGTAAGAAATCGGCACTTCGTAAATACGCACCTTTTTCTTCAACACTTTGGCGGTCACTTCCGGTTCAAATTCAAAACCGCGCGCGTTGATCTTCATATCTTTTACGATTTCGGCGCGAAACACCTTATAGCAGGTTTCCATGTCGCTTAAAATCGCATTGTAAAGGATGTTGGTCGCAAACGTGAGCGACTTATTAGCAACCATATTCCAAAAATTCATGGCCTTGCGTGGGCCGCCCAGAAATCGCGATCCGTACACAACCTTTGCTCTGCCTTCTTCAATCGGCAGCAGCAAAATCGGGTATTCTCGCGGGTCATATTCCAGATCGGCATCCTGAATCAGCAGCACCTGTCCGGTGGCTTCCTGAAAACCCGTCACCACTGCCGCGCCTTTGCCTTGATTTCGCTCTTTGAAGATGATGCGCACGCCGGGGCGATTTTCTGCTTCAATGCGCCGCAAAATTTCACGGGTGCCGTCCACCGATCCATCATCCACGATCAGAATTTCATCCGCTAGCTCAACCTCTTCCACACGATGCAGAATTTGTTCGATCCACTGTTCTTCGTTGTAACAGGGAATGATCACCGTGAGAGTCAAATTCTTGACGAAATCTTCGGCATGGGTTGGTGAAACAACGCGGGGCATCAACTTGTCCTTACATTCAACGACAGTTTTGCCGCATTATACAGAGAAATTAAATGTGATTGAACCCGCGAAGCGTACAGCTTATCTACGCTTCCTCAACCCCGGGGGAAGTAGATCGCTCAATCGCCCGGCGTACATGCTCGATCAGCGCCTCGCGGGTGACGGGTTTCATCAGGAAATAGATGATATTCATATAGGTAGGCTGGGCGCCGGGATCAGCGCCAGATATCAGAATGATCGGCATGCGGCTAGTTCGCGGATCGCTTGCCAGCGCTTCAGCTAGCATCCAACCGTCCATGTGCGGCATATTCACATCGCTCACCACCACGTTTGCCCGGTGGCGGCGCGCCAGGTCTTGGGCGATAGAGCCTTCAGTCGTGCCCATCACCCGGTATCCCGAATCTGCCAGAAAGCCCACGATGATTTGCAGCGTGTCGGGGTCATCATCCACGACCACGATCAGCGGCGCATCTCCATCTACTGGCATATGCACGAACATCGGCGCAGGCGGCAGCAGCAGCGTAAATGCGCTGCCCACACCCGGCTCGCTTTCAACCCACAGAAACCCGCCGAGCAAGGCCGCTAATTTTCGCGCAATTGCCAGCCCCAGACCGGCGCCGCCATATTCGCGCACAGTAGAGCCATCCGCCTGCCGGAAGCTGTCGAAGATCACTTCACGATCTTTAGGCTGAATGCCGATACCGGTATCCCGCACTGTAAGCGCCACCCACAGGCCATCTGGAATATTTAAGCGCGCCGTAGGCTTCAAACTCATGTTGCCTCGCGCGATGCGCTCGGAAGCGATCTCTACAGTTACCTTGCCGCGCTCGGTAAATTTGATCGCGTTGCCAACCAGATGCGTAAGTATCTGGTTTAGCAGATCGGGGTCAACGTAAGCGGGGGTTTCATCGGGCGGGGCGGTAAGGCTAACGCTCAAGCCCTTCGCCTGTGCCAGCGCATGAAATTCTGCGATCACCGCTTTAGCTTTCATCGAAACCTGTATCGGCATCAGGTCTGGATGCACAACGCCCGCTTCCAGTCGTGAATAGTCGAGCAGATCGTTGATCATCGTAAGCAGATGCCGCCCGCTGCCGCTGATGCGCTGCATCCGGTCAACCTGCTGTTCAGTAAGCTCGCCATAATGCCCGTCTGCCAGCATATCGCTGTAGCCAATGATCGAATTCAGCGGTGTACGCAGCTCATGGCTCATGTTGGCGAGAAACTCATTTTTCAGCCGGTTAGCCGTAACCGCTTCTTCATAGAGCGTGGCGTTACGCAGCGCCATCGCTACCTGGCTGGCGATGGTCATCACCGTTTCATACTCTTCTTCAGTAAAAACGCGCGGCTGGTTTACGCTGTCCAGACCGATGCTGCCAAGAAACTCGTCGCCAGTGATCAACGGCGCGAACAGCGTTGATCGCGTGCCTGTGGTAGCCAGTACGCTTAACGTTGCCAGATCAAGCGATTCAATATCCGCTTCGCTTACAGCATACGCCAGCCGGCCTTCTCGCAAGCGCTGCATATTGGTATTGTTTTCTAGCGACATTTCCATGCCGACGGTGCCCCAATGCGGGTATTCCGCCACCACCTGCGCTTCCAGCCCGTCAGTTTTCAGCATCATAATGCCGCAGTGATCTACCCCGAACAGCTCAGTCAAAAGCTGTGCCGTTGTGCTTAAGACCTGCTGTTGATCCAGTGACGCAGCGATCATTGACCCGATCTGGTGGATCAGATCAAGGCGGCGGGCGCGGCGGGTTTGAATGTCGAGGCTGGTTTCAAAGCTGGCGCGAGCGCGGGCGCTGTCAAAAGCTACCGCTGCCTGCCGTGCCAGCGCGAAGCCAATTGAGGCCAGCTCATCGGTGTAATGGCCGGGTTCAGTTTTCCCCAGCACGATCATCCCGATTGACGCTTCACGCACAACCATCGGCAGCGCTACCCACGATTGCAAGGTGTGATCGCCGGGAATCCCTGCGTAGCCATCCCATCCGGGTTGATTTTGCGAATCGGCAATCACCACCGGCAGCTTTGCTAAAAATGCCCGCCTTAATGGGTTTCTTGAATTTAAGTGAACAGGTTGGCGCTGGGGATATTCCTCAGGATCAGAGGAATAATACAGTTGAAACTGGTCTCCATCTGCCGGGCCAGCTTCTGGCAGCAATAAGGCTGCGGCATCAGCGCCCAGTAAGCGCACCAGATGTTCAATGATGCGATCCATCGCTTCATCGGCGTCGCTGGCATTAGCCACAACCGTGCCGACATCCATGAAGGTGGCTAATAGCTGCCGTCGCTCTCGATCCTGCTTGTGAACATGATCGTTTTCCAGCCGGATAGCAAGCTGCGCGGCCAGCATTTCCGCCAGCAGCAGATCGCGCTCATCAAACTGATCCGGAATCGCGCTTTGCAGGCTTAAGATGCCCAGTATCTCTAAATCCTGACTGCGCAAAGGGACGCCCAGCCACGATTGCGCCCAACTGCCCGGCTCAGCAGGATCAATCACAATGTCGTTGTCAAGCAGTTGATCGGCCTGTGCATCAACATGGGTAAAATGCAGCGGCGTCGCGCGCTGAATCACGGCGCGACTGAACCCGCCTAGCATAATCGGGCTGAAATACTGGCGCACTCCCGCTTCGTTCACCAGCGGTAAATCGAGCAGGTAAGAACCCCGCTCGCAGCGTCCTATAAAGAACGATGCCTCAGGGAATAAAGCCGAAATCTGATCGTTCAGTAAATCCCAGAGGCTGGGGTCATCGTGAACGACATTGAGAATACGGCCAGTTTCGGCAAGTTCATAAATCAGCCCGCGTGAGAATTCTCGCTCGGTCTGGGTAGTGTCAAAAGTCATCGAAGTATTGTGTCCGGCGATCTCCTACGCCATTAACATAGCACAATCCAACCCATTCATTGGGTTGAACTGCATGAAATGTGTGGATTTTGTTACAATTGTCATACGTCGTCAAAAATAGGATCCCGTTGGATGGGCTACACCAGTTTGTTTTTTCGTGAGCGCGACCTAACGCCGGGGCAGGCCGAAGAAACTGCCGCCGCTGTGCTGCAAAATTTCGGCTATACACGTTTTGACCCTTTTAGCGGCATTCCGGGGCGCGCTTATCCCCAAACTACAAAGTTATTTATCGCGCCCCCGCTTGCTGGCTGGGTGCGCGTGCTTGCTGAAGCCATCAATGATGACATCGTGCTTGCGCTTTCCGAAAAAGCAGGTCTGGTGTATGCCCGGTTGGAGGGCAGTCAGGGCAGTATTGATGCCTGGCGTGATCGGGCGCATCTGGACTTGCAAGCAGATTATGGTATTACCGCCGAAAAAATAACGGTGATCCAACCGCCGCCTAAAGCAAGTGGTGACTGGATGGATGCGCTGCCAGATGAGATCAAAGCCATGCAAAAACATCCGCAGCAGGCCGCAAAGATGATTGATCGGCTCAGCGGTTCGCTGCTGGCGAAAGCGGGCGGCGGGGATCAGCGGGAGCAGGCGATGGCCTTGCTTTCCAGCGATGCTGAAGCTGATTGGTCATCTGCCGCAGGAAAAACCATCCTCTCCACACTGGCCGCGCTTGGTATCCAGAACGGCATTTCGCCCGACTTCGCTACCCTTCGTGACGCTTATGCCCTTCACGCCCGCCGCAAACGCAGGCCGGGAGCTAAACTGCTGCCCGGTGATGAAAACACCCTCGAATCAGTGCCAAACGCGCTGCAATATTTGCCGGTATACGCAGGAAAAGGATGACTCTGGAATGACCGTTCAAGATCGCAAACGCTGGGATACACGCTATCGAGCACTTCCCAAAGGTCGCTTGCCAGACCCCGACCCGCTGTTATTTCAATACACGCCGCCTGTATCTGGCGCGTCGCTGGAACTGCGGGCGCTTGATCTGGCCGCAGGCTTAGGCCAGAACGGGCTGTGGCTGGCTGAACAGGGCTACAGTGTTGATCTGTTGGATATCAGCCGTGAAGCGCTGCGTCGCGCTCAGTATGACGCCGGATTGCGCGGCGTGCATAATGTCAATTTTATTCAGGTTGATCTGGACGAAACCGCCTTACAAAGCGAAGCCTACGACCTGATCTGTGTATTCCGCTATTTCCAGCGCGACCTTTTTCCGCGTATTCGCGAATCTGTGCGGCGGGGTGGGCGCGTAATTTATCAAACCTATACCAGCGGCGCGCTTGCCGAAATGCCCGATATGAATCCGGCTTATCTGGCGCAGCCCGGCGAGCTGGCAGGCGCGTTTGCTGATTGGGAGCTGCTGCGTAACCACGAAACCGAGATCATGGCGCAGGTCGTGGCCGTCAAAAAATAGCACCGTCAAGCATATATTCTTTTAAGCGCCAGATTTCCTCACCACCTTCGATGGGCGAGTCAGCGGCTCGCCCGCGCTCCGCATGGCCTGTACAGTACCATCGGCTGATAGCGCCTCGCGCGCTGTCTTTGCAACAATCCATGTATTCAATTCATCAATACGCGCGCTGCCCACCGCCGCCTCGCTTCGTATTGTATGCGCCGATGCTGCTAATTTCTTACCATTTTCAAGCCTGATTCAAGGTTGCAATTTAGAAAATTTGTTCTAAAATAGAATCATCATAAATCAATCGAAAATTGACCAGAAAACAATGACCGCTGTCCAAACAACCAGACGACGCACTTCAACTGTTCGCCGCGAGCCGGTGAAGAAAAAGGCCGCCGCAAAGGGGAAGATCGCCAACAAGCGATCTTTCCGTATTCCTTTTGCTTATACGCTTAAACAGATCGCCTTTTTCAGCGTGCTGTTTATCGCCTTGCCAGCGGCTGTCTACCTGACCGCGCCCACGTGGGAAATGCAGGTCGTCGCGGCGGTTGCTAATACCCCGCTGTCGTCCATGACCTATTCCGGGCAGATCGCGCCGTTATTCACGCCGGAAGTGCAGCGTTGGGGCAGCGATATTGCCCGTTGGGCAAGCGTTCATCAGCTAGACCCCAACCTGTTAGCGACCGTGATGCAGATCGAATCCTGTGGCGATGACGATGTGAGCAGTTCCGCTGGGGCGCAAGGGCTGTTTCAGGTTATGCCTTTCCATTTCACATCCGGCGAAGTGATGACCGACCCCGAAACCAACGCGCGGCGCGGCGCTGATTTCCTCGCTTTCTGCATGGATTACGCCAACAACGATAGCAATTTAGCGATGGCCTGTTACAACGGCGGCCCGTCCGTCGTTCATCGCAATATTTCAACATGGGCAAACGAAACTCAGCGTTATTACCGTTGGGGATCAACCATCTATAGCGATGCCCGCCAGAATCTTTCGCAAAGCGAAGCCTTGAATACATGGCTTAATGCTGGCGGTTCCGGCCTCTGCGCCATCGCCCGTCAGGACGTGTGATCAATTTCACCGTTTCGCAAACTAAATGTAGAGAGACGCGCCGCAGCCTATCCGTCAGGTTAGATAAGTGAGAATCCTTCACATGAGCCGTTCAATTTGGAACATTCTGGAAGAGCCGTTTGACGTGGAAGAGCATGACTGGAAAGACGGCCAAATCTATCTGCGTAAAGATGCCATTCGCCGCCGCCTGACTGAGGCCGATCCCCGCTGGGAACTCAGCCCGCCGGCCATCGTCAATGTGCATGATGATGTTGTGATCATGACCGCTTCGCTCATTGTTGCCGGTATCAGCCGCGCCGGCATCGGCACAGGCGTGATTCAGCATGCCAGAATTGATCCGAAAACTGGCGAAGTCAATCGAACTGTTGAAGCCAATTTACTGGCAAAAGCCTACAAGTCTGCTGCCAGTGACTGCCTGCCTCGTGCCGCGCTCGAATTCAATGTCGGTTGGTATTTGCGCCATTTAAGTGATCAGGCCAAACAATGGGTGAAAACCAGAGAAGGCTTGCAGAAATATCTCGCCTCGCTGAACAAACACTGGGCGCTAAATGGTGGCGGGCGGCGTTTTGTCGAAAAGATGGAAGCCTGGAACTGAACTGGCCGCAGGTTGCCGCTCAGCTTGAGCAGGGGGTTGTGCTGGCGCGGCTTTCAGATACGTCGCTTAGCGAGGCTGAAGCCGTCGTCCGTCTTGAAGAACTCGCAGCGTTAATCGAAAAATAGAGTTAGAGCTTCCTGCTTAAGAACGCCTTACTTCCCCTCTTCTTTGTCTGGCCAGCCTAACGCCTTGCGTAAATCGGTAATTTTCTGCCTGCATTCTTCCTTGTATTCTTCCGCTATTCCCTCTTCAATTGCGCGCTCAAAAAAGTGAATCGCCGTCGCTTTGCGTCCCAGTTTGCGATTGCACTGGGCTATGTTATACAACATGCGCCCATCTGAACCGCCTGCATATTCCTGCATCACTTCCATGTACAGGTTCATCGCTTCTTCATATCGTTTTTCCAGATAGGCTTGCGTTGCCTGCCCAAAGATCTCTCTGGCAGCGTCTTCATCAATTGCCATAACGTCGCCGTCAATCTCTTGATTAACGCCTATCTGGCTTCGCATTTCCTGAATGCGCTGTTGTGCCTCATCCATAAAGTCGGCGTTGGTATTTAGTTTCACGTAGCGCTCATAGTAGCTAAGCGCAACCGCATAGCGTCTAAGCATTCGGTTGGCTTGCCCCAAATTGAAATAAGCCAGTGGTTTTTTCTCAGAAGGCATCACTTCTAAAGCGCGGCTGAACCAGATAGCAGCAGAGGCGTAATCGCCCTCATTATACAGCCGCACCCCGGTCAAAAACGGCTGCATAGCGCCCTGCATGTTCTTTATGTGTTGTCTCGCTTCCTGAACATATTCAGAAGTGGGAGATTTCTGAATAAATTTCTGATAAAACTCAATGGCCTTCGAGAAATTATTTAATTTGCGATGGCACTGGGCTATGTTAAAAAAGATGGCCCCGTTCGTTCCGCCCAAAATATCGGATGCCTGCTGGTAAGTTTCTGCTGCCTGCGCATAATCACCCGCGTCATAGGCTGCCTGCGCTTTTTCAAAGACAGCTTTCGCCTGCTCTATTGTGGCAGCATCGGGTTTTGCCCCGGCAGTATTTGATCGCTGTAGCGCTGGCGGCGTATTTGTAGTCTGCTGCTCATTTTTCGAGGAATTTGCCACCAGTCTTTGTAAGCCCCGGTTGCCCAGCGTCCGGCTTAAGTTTTGCAGCGGCGTGCCTTGCACCATGCCTGTGGGTGTTTTGCGATTTATTTTCTTTTCAGATGCAATTGGGGGTTGGTGCTGGCGTATTTTGGGATGCTTCTCGAGAGCCGCCACAATGAAATCTCCTGGGAAACTGGTAATCATGAATACGAAATAGTTACGTGCAGCGATCCTGTCTTTCTATAATCTGCATGATGATAGATTTCCTTTTATGGGGACTTCTTATCCGGCCAGCCCAATGATTTACGCAAGCTGGTGATAAATTGCTCGGCTTGTGTCTTGAATTCAACCATGCCTTCATCAATGCTGCGTTGATAAAAATGAATCGCCGTCGCGCTACGCCCTAATTTGCGGTTGCACTGGGCTATGTTATACAGCATGTCCGGGCTTGATCCGCCAAAGTGTGCTTGATTCACTTTCATATACAGATCCATCGCTTCCGTATAACGCTTTTCGGCAAATTTTTGCGCGGCATCTACAAAAGTATCACGCGCTTCTTCCTGATCAATCTCAATTACATTACCCGCCGTATCCATGTTCACATAGATTTCAGCGCTCATGTCAGCGCGCCGTTTTTTCGCCTTTTCAACATACCCTTTGGTTGTTACCGGATCCAGTGAAGCCATATCCAAAAACTGTTCGTAATAGCTCAAGGCAGGCACATACCGCTTTAACATGTAGTTACACTGCCCGAGATTGTAATAAATCAGCGGTTGGCGCTCAGGCGGCAGCGTTTCCAGTGCGCGCGTAAACCAGATCGCGGCAGAAGCATAGTCGCCTTCACTGTATAAGCGCTGTGCTGTTTCAAATGGCTGGAGGTTTCCCTCAAGCTGTTTGATGAATTTTTTGGCTTTCTTTCTGTACGCAGAAGACGTTGTGTTTTCTGCGATGAATTGCTTGTAATACACTATCGCCTGAGGGTAGTTGTTCAGCCTGCGATGGCACTGGGCGATATTGTAGATAAATAACGACTCGCCAGGGTCTAAATTATATGCCTGCTCAAATAAATTAAGTGCCGTTGTATAGTTTTCAAGCTGGTATGCTTTATCCCCTTTTTCATATAGCGCTTTCAACTGATCTTCTGAGGCAACGACACGGGTTGCCGCCTGGTCACGCTGCACCGCAGGCAGCGCCGTCGCGTTCACCTGGTTCGATGGAATATTACTGGCGAGTAGTCGCTGCAAGCCCCGGTTGCCCAGCTTTCGATTAAGACCATGCAGATGTGCCCCAGAGAAAGTATGGTTGGAAGTTTTTGAGGCTGTTTTCTTTTCAGATGCAATTTGAGGTTGGTGCTGGCGTATTTTGGGATGCTTCTCAAGAGCCGCCACAATGAAATCTCCAACGAAAGCCGATGCTATAATCAACGAAGCAACACCACTTCAGTATATGTAAATAATAAATTTGCGCCAGTAAATTTATGCTGTTTTAAATCTGGGCAGGTTAGCGCTGCAAATCGGAGATCGTTGGGCGAACAACGTTGTTTTAAATCGGGCTTTTCACACGGCGCATGTGGAAACGCGCTCTAACTATCGGCGCTGTTTTATTTCCCGCCCTCAAGCTGATGCGCATGCTTTCGTGTTACGGGTGAGGGGGCAAAAGCCGATCTGCTTCCGCCCGGTGGTTTGCGTAGGCTGCGCGGGATACCCTATCCCCCGTTTGTTTCAGGCCGTTCGCCAGGGGGTAGTTCGTCCTTTTCTTCAAAGCTGGTCAGGCGCATAAACGCCCGTTCTTGCGGAGACATATTTTCCGGATATTCCGTCTCGTCATAGGCTTCCAGAATGCGATAACCTTCTTTGATATACGAGCGGATCGTATGCAGGCTGATGCCCATTTCGTCGGCGGCGAGTTGTGCTGGCATCCCTTTCACCACGCAAAGCTCAATCGCCTGGCGTATGCGTTCGGTGAGTTCGGGATATTGGCGTCGCGGCGGCAAAGTTGTGACCTTAATGTGCAGCCGCTGAAATGCGCGTTCTCCCTCACGGGTAATTGTTTTTGTAGTGATGAACGGGTAATCCAGCGCATACACAATCGCCCACGCAATGTGCAGGCGAACTTCGCTTTTCAGTAGATAGCCACGCGCCCCGGCAGTCGCCGCCGCTTCAATCAAATAGATATCGCTCATTTGCGCCAGGCAGATGATCATCAAACGGGGAATATGCGCGCGCAGGCGCTCAATATGCTGCTGCAATAACACCGGCCCGCCAAAGTGATCCGCATCCATTACGATCACATCTGGCAGTTCTGCCAGCGGCGTTTTGTTTAAATAACGCCACATATCTTCAACCGACTCTGCCATATAGGTTACTCGCGTCCGCCGATCCCAGGCCAGGTAGCTGTTGATCGCTTGCAACGAATAGTAGTCGGTATCCAGCAGCAGCACTTTCAGATTGGCGTTAATGTGTGCAGATTTCACCCGGTGATTGTCCTGCTCCATGCTCGCGTCATGTGTATTGTAGCCGCATTTGTGTCTGCTTGTTGCAAAAGCCTGATTTTACTCACTCAATTTTGCGCCAATTCGGAGGTTGGTGCTGCCTTCGCCAGCGCCAGCCCGCAGGGTAGCCCAGCATTTTGGCTGTGTCGCCTGCCACCCGTATCACCGGCACATACAGCCCGGCAATAAAGCGATTCGCGAAGGTATTGGCCACACGATTCTGCTTTTGCGCGTCGTCCAGCACTTTGGGCAGCCGCGCGTATGGGCGGAATAAATAAATGGCCGCGCAGATTAGAAACAGCCACCAGAACAGCGGGTGAACCCATACCGATAGCATCAGTAAAGCAGGCGCGACCACCAAATAGGTCATGTAGCGCACCGCGTGGCGTTTGCGAAATAAATCAGCTTTGCCATCGCCGCGCGCATAGCGGTAATACTGCTTAAAAAATGCTGTAAGCGTCGGGCGTGGGCGAAAGTAGGCAATCGCTTCCGGTGCAAAGGCGAACTGCGTCACCTGTTTCAGCCGTAAGTCGAAGATCAAATCTTCGCAGTAATCCAGCCATTCAGGGTAGCCGCCCACCTGTAACGCGGACTGGCGGCGCACTGCTACGCTGCGGCTGCTAGGCAAAAATGTCGCCGGATCAATTTCTTCAACCAGCGGCAGGGTGGTTGCCCCTAATGCTGCCTCAAACACGGTATACACATCGGCGCGGAAAAAGCCGCTCACCACGCCTACAGCCGCGTTCTCACGCAGCGGCTTTGTAATCTGCTCCAGCCATTCGGGAACCAGCACCACGCCAGCATCGGTAATCGCGATAATCTCGCTGCTCGCCGCTTCCAGCGCATAGTTACGCCCCGCGCTGATATTGCTGCCTGCTTTTGCCAGCACCGTCAGCGGCAGCTTATTCGCATATTGGTTTAGCGTTTCAATCGTGCTGTCACTGCTGCCGCCGTCTACAATGATCACCTCATCCGGTTGCAGCGTTTGCGCCGCCAGCGAATCCATCATCGCCCGAATGGAGTCGCCTTCATTCAATACCGTTGCGATGACAGCTATACGCGGCATAGAAAACCGTCCCTCTATGTAGAGCGCTGGTGGTGTGTCATTCTACCATTCAGTGTATTGAATCGCGGGTTGGTTTACGGCGTTGCCGCAGCAGGTTAGGTATTGCGATTCCCCCGCCAATCGCCGCCAGGATCAACCCGGTGCGGATGAAGAATATCCCCGCTTCTGCAAATGGACTCACGGACTCGGTTTCAGCGCCCGGCAGGCGGATCAGCGCCAGCATTCCACGATATGCAAACGCCCCCGGCACCAGCGGGATCGCCGCCGCCACCTGAAAGATGATCGCTGGCGCATGCCAACGCCGGGCAAACACTTCACCAAGTAAACCGACGACTATAGCACCGGCAAATGTCGCCACTTCAAGGCTGGCGCCAAACATCACCACCAGCAGCTGCCGCACCACATGCCCCGCTGCGCCGCACAGTACGCACGCTGGCAGTAGGCGGCGTGGAACATTGAATAACACCGCAAAGCCAAGCGTTGCCAGTCCCGCCCAGAAGATATCTTCGAGAAAAAAGCCAAACGTTGGCGAAGGAACCATGTTATATCACCGGGAGTTGCAGCAGCCACATCGCGATCAACATGCCCAACGCGATACAGCCCGTCAATAAGCCGCCAAGCATGCCCCGCACAAAGCCGGTCACCAGATGCCCTTTCAGCAGGTCTTCCGCTGCGTTAACCAGATGTACGCCCGGTATCAACAGCAGCACCGACGAGAGAAATGCAATATGTGAAGTGGTTAGTCCAAGGCGTACCGGCGCTAGCGCAATGCTGGACGCGACCAATGAGGTGACAACGCCGATGAGAAAGATATTGAAATGCTGGCGAATGAGCAGTTGGCGCACAAACTGGGCAACGCCAGCCCCTACAAAAGCGATTGCCATATCGGCGATGCTGCCGCCAAACAAACGGGCAAAGGCTGCGCACGCCAGCCCCACCATTGCCGCCACCAGATACGGGTTATAGTGCGGCAGTTGGCTAATACGCAGCAGTTCACCCCGTGCCGCTGATCGCTCCATTTTGTCGGTCGTAATCTGGCGGCTCAGGGTATTCACCTGATCCAGTATCCGCATATTCACGCTAAGCACGGGCACTCTGCGCAGGCGCGTGCGAAATTCGTCACCGCTGCTGCTGGTCACCACCACCGCGTTCGGGGAAACCAGAATATCCAGCCAGTTTGCGCCCAGCCCTGTGCCAATCCGATGCACCGTCTCTTCAACGCGGTCAGTTTCCGCGCCATTGGCCATCATCATTGCTCCGGCCCACAGCGCGATCTCGTTCACATCGCGCAGGGCTTCGCGGGTTAACGGTGGTTTGTCGGGTGTTCCTTCTAGCGCTTCATTCATCACAGTGTGTCCGTGAAATCCTCATAGCCAGGGCAGGACTTTACGCAGCCGCCGCTGCGCCCCGTAGAAACCGCGTAGCTTCTCGTCAGTTTGGGTGAGCGACGGCCCGGTCAGCAGCATGTTATCGCTGAAAATAGCGTGAGTCTTCACGAAACGCAGCAGACCTTCCGGCCCGTTACGCCGCCCTACGCCGCTGTTTTTCCAGCCGCCCATCGGTAAATCCGGCGTCCCGAATAAAAACATCGGATGGTTGATGGTTACGTCGCCGCTTTCGACCTGTTCCGCCAGCTTTTCGCCGCGCTTGATATTTTTGGTGAAGATGCACGCGGAAAGACCATAATCGCTGTTGTTCGCCTGCCGGATCGCTTCCTCAACATTCTTCACCCGCATGATCGGCATCACCGGCCCAAATGTCTCATCCCGCATAATCGCCATGTCCGGCGTTACATCTACCAGTACGGTGGGTTCAAAAAATAGCGGCCCCAGATCAGGGCGTCGTTTCCCGCCGATCACCACTTTCGCGCCGCGCTCCACTGCATCCGCCAGATGCGCTTCGGTGCGCTCCAGTTCGCGCATGTTGGTCAGGCTGCCCATATGCACCTGAAAACCGCTTTCAGAGCTAACCGTCAGCTTATTCGCCCATTCCTGAAGTTTCGCCATGAACGGCTCGTATACGGCGTCCAGCACATACATGCGCTCTGTGCTCACGCATACCTGTCCGGCGTTCTCAAATGCGCCTACCAAACTCCAGCTCGCGGCAACATCCAGATCGGCATCTTCCAGCACAATCGCCGGGTCTTTGCCGCCTAGCTCAAGGCTGTAGGGGATCATCCGTTCGGCAGCGCGTATCGCCACTTTTCGGCCTGTTGCCGTGCTGCCAGTCAGCGAGATGTAATCCACCACATCAACCATCGCCGCGCCAGTACGCCCGTCACCAGTGAGCACCTGCGCCACGTCCTGCGGAATGCCCGCCTTGTGCATCAACTCTACCGCAGCCATGATTGAAAGCGGCGTTACTTCGCTCGGCTTGAGCAGGATCGCGTTTCCGGCAAACAGCGCGGCGATGGCGTCTACCAGCCCGTTTTGCAGCGGGTAATTCCAGGGTGTCAGAAACCCTGCTACGCCGTGCGGCTTGTAAATCACCCTGGCGCGGTGGGCAAAAGGTACTGTGACTTTGCGCTTTTGTGGGCGCAGCACCTTCGGCGCTTTTACGCTGTAGTAGTGCATGGTGTTATCCAGCGCCGAAACCTCACCCCATGCCCCGCCTGTAGGCTTGCCTGTTTCTGAGCGAATGATCTCGATGATCCGCTCGCGTTCCTCCCACATCAGATCAGCAAAGCGGCGCATCACCTTCACGCGGCCTTTTACGCCCAGCGCTTCCCATGCGGGTTGTGCCGCTCTTGCCCGTTCAGCCGCCGCCCGCACCGCATCAGGCGACATGATTGGCAGTTCAGCCAGCACTTCGCCGCTGATCGGGTTGCGTACCGCCAGCATTTCATCTGCTGGCACTGTCCGGTTGATGGTCATTTCAGCAGCATTCATCAGCTTCAAGCCTCAAAATGATATTTTCATGTAGCTTACCGCATTCGGGGGAGTGTAGGGAACACTACAAACGCACGACATTCGTCATGAATCAAAAAGGAGTAAGCGTGTGCCTACCCCTTTTCATGTTTCTATCTTTGATTCTCGCCCCGCCGCGCTTTGCTTGTAGGGCAAGGTATGCCTATTCGCTTACGAGTTCCAGCGCGCCCCGATCAGCCCTGCCAGCCCCAGCGAGTCCGAAAGATAGGCCGCCGTACCGCTGGAAAGGTTGATGGACTGAAGGCCAGAGCCGGGAATATCCACCACCGCTGCGCCGCCTGTGCCAGCAACCAGCCCGGTTGTGCCGGGGCCAGCGCCTCAACGCCGCGCCACCCGCCCGAAGATTGGCAGCCCGTTCAACTGCACAAACTGCGCCAAACGGTCATTCATATCATTCGGGTTGGCGGCAAAGCCAGTAAAACGCCAGCGTTGGCCCGCCCACACTGATCAGCGAACCGGGCGCGGCATTCCCCGCCAGCATCACCGCGCTTCCCGCGCAGTTGGCCGCGTCAATGCAGTTCAGCCCCACCGCCATCAGATTTGTGCCATCCTGATAATACAGCGTCGCGCCGTCGGTCGTGATCTCGGTTGCTGTTGGCGGCAGCACTTCCACGCCGCTGTCCAGCGGGTTTGAGGCGCATCCCGCATTCAGGCAGCTTAGATCGGCGGCGCGCACGTAGCCTGTCGCATCGCGGTACAGCAGCTGTGTGCTGTTTGGCCGCCACACAATCGGCGTGATCGGCGCGGCGCGCCCGCTGTCCAGCGTCACCGTCTGCCCGTTAGCGGCATTGGTCGCTGAAAGAATGCTGTTGCCTTCATAGCCCCAGTAAGCGACGAACGGTGCGACGTTTGACCACAACCCACTTTCGCGCACGTTGGCTTCATTCGAGCCGGGCAGTGGGAACGCCGAACTGCCATCCAGCGCGGCAACGGCATAGCGGCCATCCCCCTGTTGATAGAATAGGTAACGCCCATCTGCCGAAAAAACATCTGCGCCCGGCAAATTCGGGCGATCATCGGCATACGGCGAAAATACGCGCGCGCCTGCCTGCCCGCTTACCAGATCGGTCAGGGAGCTGTCAGTTCCCAACAACCGGATCGTGCTGCCATCGCTAAATACTATGCCCCGACCGTCCGGCGTCCACGCCCCGCCGCTCAACGATCCCCCGCTGATCTGCGCGGCTTCGTAGGCGGCCTGTGAGCCGGGGTTGGCAAAGCGCAGGCTGGTTGTGCCATATGCATTCACCGCAAAGAAAAGCTGGTTACCCGAAGGTGACCACGTATAGCCCACCTGCGGCACCAGCGTTTCGCCGGGGTTGGTCACAATCCAGCGATAGCCACCATCGGCGCTGCTGATGATCAACTGGCCGGAATTATTGACGAACGCCACCAGCGATCCATTTTGCGCGAATGCTGGCGCCGAAATCATCAAAAAGATCAAGCAGAGCAACCCCACCACTGCTGTTCTGCCAAACTGCCGTAACATTTTTTATGGCTGCCTTTCAATGTCGTGCTACAGAATCATTTTCGAAATTGAATGACTCCGCATCCTCTTGATTATAAGAGATGACTTCAGCATACGAAAATAACTTTATCGCTTCCCCCCCAAAAGTGGGGATATAAGCGCGTAATTGTTGAAGCGGAGTGCAATCGTCAGGTAAATGCTGCGTCCTTCCGCCGAACATCGGTGAAAGTCATTTCATAGGCCGCCGCAGCCGCGCCATTTTTAACTTAAATTTGACCCGTTGGTTGGTTTTCCGTTTACAATGGAAGCATTCATTGCTCAAATGACAGGCTGCTTGCATGTCTGCCAATCCTAACGCGCTGGTGCTGCTGCGCCAGATACCCATATTTCAAGCGCTTTCCCCGGCTCAACTTCAGGCGGTTGCTGCCCAATGCCAGCCCTTGCATTTTGAGCCGGGCAGTCTGGTCTTTGCGCAGGGGCAGGTTAAGCAAGGCGCGATGATATTTGCCTCTGGTCGCGCGGTGCTTACTCAAACCGATACGCTCGGCAATGAAACGGTGGTCGGGCAGGTACGCGCCGGGCAAATTGCTGGCGAAAGCGGCTTGTATGGTGAAGGTGTTGAGCCGGCAAACGTGCGCGTAGTAGAGCCAGCCGACGTGCTGTTTCTCTCGCGCAAACGTTACAATCAGCTTGCTACCCAGTTTCCGGAATTTCGCGCCAGCATCCGCGTAAGCAGCCAGCAGGCCGCCCCGCTTCAAACACAACCGGGCTATGGCATTCCCAATTACAATCCGGCTTTTTCAATCCAGCCTGAATTCAACAGTGCGCCCGCAGCAGGCAATCAACCTGATGTGATAGATACGGGCGTTCCCGGTGAATCGCAGGCCGCTGTTGGTAAGGGCAGGCCTGGGTACATGCCCGATAAACGCCCTGATGAAGTGCTGCTGCACATATTTCACCCGCATTGGTGGGCGGTTGTTCGCCTGATATGGATACCCCTCGTCATTATCGGCGGGGCGCTGATCGCCGGGCTGCTGCTCAGCAAGTTTTCCGGATGGTTGGGATTAACCATTCTCGGCATTGGCGCAGTCATTACCGGGCTGGCGGTCATCTATGGCTACACCGCGTGGCGTGATGACGCGTTGTATGTCACTGACCAGCGCGTGCTGCGCGTCCGCAACCTGATTGTCACCTTTCAACGCAGAGTCAGCGAGATACCGCTGGCGCGTATCACGGGTGTCACATGGGCGATTCCGAATCTGGATGTGATGGCGCGCGTTTTTAACTACGGCTCTGTCACTGTGCAATCCAGCAGTGAAACCTCGAACGTCAATGTTGACTTCGTGGTACACCCTGAAAATGTGAATCAAACTATTTTCAGCCTGCGTGATCGCTATCTGAAGAAAAATTCAGAGGCAAGTGACAATGCTATCCGCTCTGATGTTGCGCGTGCGTTGGGGCTGGATGGCGCTGAAGCCAATCCACAGGCCGCCGCCCCGTCACCTAAACGGGAAGACGAAATTTATTTTCCCCCGCAAGGCCCCATTTTCGCGCGTACCCGCTTGATGAGTAAGAGCGGTGAGGTTGTTTACCGTCGTCACTGGTCAGTATGGCTGTCGCATGTGGCGCTGCCCTCATTGGTGCTGGGTATCGTCCTGCTCATCGGCACAGTTGTCATTGGTGCCGGAGGGCATGCTGAGCTTCCCATCCTTGCTTTAGGCTCGTTTATCGGGCTGGTTGCCGGGGGCATCTGGTTTTACCTGTCTGATTGGGACTGGCGTAATGACCTGCTAATCCTGGGTAAAGAAACGATTACTCTGATCCATCGCCGCCCGATGTGGCTGCAAAATGAGGTTAGCCGCGTGCGTATCATTCAGATTGATAACGTCATTTCTGATGTGCGCGGTCTGGTCAATACCCTGCTGGATCGGGGGAATATCCGCATTTCGCTGGTCGGTTCGGATCAGAATCTGCAATTTACAAACGTGGCTGATCCCAACAGCATTCAGATGGAAATTTCGCGGCGTCTGGGCATTATCAAACGCGACGCCGATCAAGGGGCAGTAGACCGGCAGGAAGAAGCCGCCCTGAAATACTTGCAAGCCTTCTACCAGTTAACGCAGGGTGGGCAGCAAACAGTAGCCATGCCGCCGGTAGCCTTCGCCCCCCAAACCACGCAGCCCAATCAGCCCGCACAGCCAACGATTCCCAACACGCCTGCCGGGGTCACCTTCACGCCCGGTACTGCGCCGCGCTGGGCA